>JAGOXN010000269.1 GCA_018059685.1 Steroidobacteraceae bacterium
CCCGCGGCCGGCCCGCGCATCGAGCCGCTCGCAGTCTCGCCGGGCGAGGACCTCAGGTATCGCGCCACCTTCGAGGTCTACCCGGAGGTCGCGCTGAAAGGCCTCGAGGAACTGGCCGTCTCGCGACCCCGCGCGGAGGTCACCGAAGCCGACGTCGACGCAATGGTCGAGAACCTGCGCGGACAGCGGCCGAGGTTCGAGGCCGTCGAGCGCGAGAGCCGCGAAACGGACCGTGTGACGATGGACTTCGTCGGGCTCGTCGACGGCGAAGCGTTCGAGGGCAGCAAGGGTGACGACGTGGCCGTATTGCTCGGCGGCGGCCGCATGCTCAAGGACTTCGAGTCCGGCATCGTCGGGATGAAGGCCGGTGAGCGCAGGCAGGTCGAGGTGCGGTATCCCGACGACTACCACAATGCGTCGCTCGCGGGAAAGACGGCGCGATTCGACGTGCAGGTCAAGAAGGTAGAGGAGCGGCGCCTGCCGGACCTCGACGACGACTTCTGCCGGGAGTACGGTGTGACCGAGGGCGGCATGGAGCAGTTGCGGCGCGAGGTCACCGACAACATGAAGCGCGAGCTCGAGCAGAACGTTCGTGCGCGCGTCAAACAGCAGCTGCTCGAGCGGCTGCTGGCCGCGAACCCGCTCGACGTTCCGAGGGCCCTGGTCGACGCGCAGGTGCGCGACATGCAGCTCGACTCGGCGCGCCGGATGGGCGCCAAGGATGCCTCCCAGATCCCGCCGCCGGACCCGTTCGTCGAGCCGGCGCGCCGGCGCGTGGCCCTTGGGATCCTCATCGGCGAATTCATCCGGACGCGCGAGGTCAAGCTCGACAGGGAGCGCGTCGAGGCCCGGCTCGCCGAGGCCGCAGCCGGCTTCGCCGACGCGGACGCCTTCGCGAAGAACTACCGGCAGAACCCGGAGGCGATGCGGCAGATCGAGAGCCTGGTGCTCGAGGAACAGGTCGTCGATCGCCTCCTCGAGCTTGCCAGGGTCACCGACGAACCGGCGACGTTCAAGGACGTCATGAACTTCGGAGCATGAACATGAGCACATCCCCGCGCGCCCTGAACCTCGTCCCCATGGTGGTCGAACAGACCGCCCGCGGCGAGCGCGCTTACGATATCTACTCGCGCCTGCTCAAGGAGCGCGTGATCTTCGTCGTGGGGCCGGTCGAGGACTACATGGCCAACCTGATCGTGGCGCAGCTGCTGTTCCTCGAGTCCGAGAACCCGGAGAAGGACATCGCGCTCTACATCAATTCGCCCGGCGGCTCGGTGAGCGCGGGCCTCGCGATCTACGACACGATGCAGTTCGTCAAACCGGCCATCAACACGATCTGCGTCGGGCAGGCCGCCAGCATGGGCGCCGTGCTGCTCGCGGGCGGTGCGAAGGGCAAGCGTTTCTGCCTGCCGCATTCGCGGGTGATGATTCACCAGCCGCTCGGCGGGTTCCAGGGCCAGGCGACCGACATCGAGATCCACGCACGGGAGATCCTCGACGCACGTGACCGGCTGAACCGCATACTCGCGAGCCACACCGGGCAGTCGATCGAGAAGATCCGGCAGGACACCGACCGCGACAACTTCATGACCGGCGACCAGGCGATCGCGTACGGGCTCGTCGACTCCGTGCTGCACCAGCGTGGCGAGACTGGCGGTCCGGTGAAGATCGGGACGTAAGGCGTTGTTACCGGTAGGGTTTTTGCTTGGGCGTCGGCCCCGTGGTATAAGCCCAGCGTGGCCGCCTCGAGCGGCCGTGAGCGTGCCCGCAAGGGCGCCATAGGCAAGGTCAGGGCATGGCGGACGATTCACGCGGCAAGCACGACGACGGCAAGCTCCTCTACTGCTCCTTCTGCGGCAAGAGCCAGCACGAGGTCCGCAAGCTGATCGCGGGCCCGTCGGTGTTCGTTTGCGACGAATGCGTCGAGCTCTGCAACGACATCATCCGCGAGGAACTCGAGGACAAGGCCGAGAAGACCCGCGAGAAGCTGCCGAAGCCGCACGAGATCAAGCGCGTCCTCGATGAATACGTCATCGGCCAGGAGCGTGCCAAGAAGGTCCTCTCGGTCGCGGTCTACAACCACTACAAGCGCCTGCAGACCAAGGGTGGCGAGCGCGGCCGCGACGACGTCGAACTCGCGAAGAGCAACATCCTGCTGATCGGCCCGACCGGCAGCGGCAAGACGCTGCTGGCCGAGACGCTGGCGCGGCTGCTCAACGTGCCATTCACGATCGCCGATGCCACGACGCTCACCGAGGCGGGCTACGTCGGCGAGGACGTCGAGAACATCATCCAGAAGCTGCTGCAGAAGTGCGACTACGACGTCGAGAAGGCGCAGACGGGCATCGTGTACATCGACGAGATCGACAAGATCTCGCGCAAGTCCGACAACCCGTCGATCACGCGCGACGTCTCGGGCGAGGGCGTGCAGCAGGCGCTCCTGAAGCTCATCGAGGGCACGATCGCCTCCGTGCCGCCGCAGGGCGGGCGCAAGCACCCGCAGCAGGAGTTCCTGCAGGTCGACACGGGCAACATCCTGTTCATCTGCGGCGGGGCCTTCTCGGGGCTCGAGAAGATCATCATGAACCGCACGCAGAAGAGCGGGATCGGCTTCGTCGCCGACGTGCGCGAGCCGAACGCGCGGCAGCACGGCTCCGACGTCTTCCATGACGTCGAACCGGAGGACCTCATCAAGTACGGCCTGATCCCCGAGTTCGTCGGGCGGCTGCCGGTCGTCGCGACCCTCGACGAGCTCGACGAGGCCGCGCTCATGCAGATCCTCACCGAGCCGCGCAACGCGCTCACGAAGCAGTACCGCAAGCTCTTCGACATGGAGGGCGTCGAGATCGAGTTCCGCGAGGAATCGCTGCGTGCGGTGGCACGGCGCGCCATGCAGCGCAAGACCGGCGCGCGGGGGCTGCGCACCATCCTCGAGAACGTGCTGCTCGACATCATGTACGACCTGCCGGGCATGCGTAACGTGCAGAAGGTGGTCATCGACGAGGACGTGATCCAGGGCGAGAGCAAGCCCTACCTCGTCTACGGCATCGAGGAGCCGCGCCTCGCCGCGGTCGAAGAGCGCCGCACCGGCTCGGATCATTGAGCACGGTGCCGGGTCGCGCTTTCGAGTTTATCGGGCGGCCGACATCGGCCGCCCGATAAACTCGAAAGCGCGACCCGGCACCGTGGTAAGCACTCTTGATTCCAGGCCCGCCGTCCCCAAACATGCGCGTACCTGACCATCGGAGCCGCGGGGGTCGAGAGCATCGCGGCCCCGTCGCGCGCATCGAGCGCCGGAGACATCCATCGTGAGCACCGAAGACGAGACCCAGCCGGTACCCTTGCTGGACATGCTGCCCGTGCTGCCCCTGCGGGACGTGGTCGTGTATCCGCACATGGTCATCCCGCTGTTCGTCGGCCGCGAGCGGTCGATCACGGCGCTCGAGCAGGCCATGAAGGTCAACAAGCAGATCCTGCTCCTCGCGCAGAAGCAGGCCGACGTGGACGATCCCGGCCCGAAGGATCTCTACCAGGTCGGTACGGTCGCGACGGTCCTGCAGCTGCTCAAGCTGCCGGACGGCACCGTCAAGGTGCTGGTCGAGGGCGTGGAGCGCGCCAGGGTCGAGGACCTCGTGACCGGCGACTACTTCGCCGCGCGGGTGAGCCTGCTCACCGACGGCGAGACCTACGACGAGCGCGAAATGGACGTGCTGGTGCGCTCGGTCGTCTCGCAGTTCGAGCAGTACGTGAAGCTCAACCGCAAGGTCCCGCCGGAGATTCTCACCTCGCTCGCGGGCATCGAGCAGCCCGGCCGGCTCGCCGACACGGTCGCCGCCCACATGTCGCTCAAGCTCGATGCCAAGCAGAAGATCCTCGAGATCCAGGACGTCCGCCGGCGGCTCGAGCACATCCTCGCGCTCATCGAGGGCGAGATGGACGTGCTGCAGATCGAGAAGCGCATCCGCGGCCGCGTCAAGCAGCAGATGGAGAAGAGCCAGCGCGAGTACTACCTCAACGAGCAGATGAAGGCGATCCAGAAGGAACTGGGCGAGATGGACGACGCGCCCAACGAGATCGCCGAGCTCGAGAAGAAGATCGCGCGCGCGGGCATGCCGAAGGAAGCGCGCGAGAAGGCGAACTCCGAGCTCGCCAAGCTCAAGCTCATGTCGCCGATGTCGGCGGAAGCGACGGTCGTCCGCAACTACATCGACTGGCTGGTGAAGGCGCCGTGGCGCAAGCGCACCAAGGTCAAGCACGA
>JAGOXN010000272.1 GCA_018059685.1 Steroidobacteraceae bacterium
AGTGGATCTTGTGGACCATCACCTTCATGTCGATCGTGTTGCCGGACTGCGCGTCGTACGAGTTCGCCTCGTGGCACATCACGCAGTACTGCAGGTCGAAGCGCGCATCGCCGTGAAACGACAGGTTATCGTGACAGGCGTTGCAGGTATCGTTGTCGACGATCTCCCGACCGGACTGTTCGATCGGTGCGCCGTTCGCGGGGCTGAACGTGAACGCGCCGTTGTTGGCGGGAATGTTGCTCGCCGTCAGGGCGGGCGAGGTACGGATCTCGATGCCGACGCGGTGCGGGAGACTCCCGTCGTACGGTATCTCCGCATCGCCCTCGAGGCTCTTCGCGAATGTGTAGCGATAGCGGCCGTTGTTCTGGTCGACCCAAGTGCCCGCCGTCCCGGTCTCGGTGTAGCCCTGGTTCTTCGGTCCCGTGCCGGTCACCCGGTCGGCCGGTGTCGGCGGTGGTGTGCCGGGGAAGGCCTCCGTGCGACGCGTGACCGCTCGCCACGCATTCGACTTGCCATTGACGCCCGGCTCGAGGCGCGCCAGCACGAAGCGGATGCTGCCGGCCGGCAGGCCCGAGAGCGGCCGGTTCTGCTCATCCGCCAGGGAGAGATCCACGACCGGCTTGCCGTCCGCCGGCACCGACACCGCGAGTACCGTCACGACGATGGATTGCGCGTTGTCCACCGGGATCGTGGGCGTCGAACCGCCCGCGCCGCCGCCGCCCGGCGGTCCCGGCGGACCGACCGGTCCGGGACCGCCCGCAGGTCCGGCCGAACCCGTTTCACCGGTACAGCCATGCAATCCGATGGACACACACGCGAGCAGGGCAACCAACGCTCTCGCCGGGCCTGAGTAGCCACGGACTGCTTTCGGATGCATCGGGGACCCCCGTCTGGTCGGTCGTTCCCCGGGCCGCCTGGCCCGCCCGGGGTTGGTTGCGTCGGATGGTAAGGGCTGGCTGATCAATTGCAGTATCACGGATATCCGCAACCCGCATCGAGAAAAAGGGAGGGGTGACAGCCACCCCTCCCTCGGTCGACCAGCCTGACGAGGCTCAGTTGTACCTGAACTCGCCGACCCTGTGCGCCGCCTTCACGTCTGCGGACCGTCCGGAGCCATGACAGACCGAGCAGCTCTCGATCGGCGGGGCGTCCGTGAGTCCCGGTCCTGCCGTCGACGCGCCGGCGGCGGTCTTGCCGAGCGCGAACGAGCCCCCGTTCAGCTCCATGTGCGCCCTGGCCGACGAGCCCGTGTGGCAGGCCGAGCACACCGTGCTGTTCGGCGATACCGCGCGGTCGTCCGCGAGCGTCGCCGGGTTTCCTGCATCGAAGGTCGTCGCGAGCACCTTCGTCGCATCCACCGGGAAGTAGGTGTTGGCCTTGTGGCAGCCCTCGCAGTTGTTGAGGTGACCCGGATAGACGACCTCGAAGAACGGGATCGCCGAGTTGCCGTAGCCGCACACGCCCGTATTTCCGGCATGGATCGCGTGGACCATGTACTTCATGTCGACCGATTCGTCGTCGAGGCCGAGCGTCAAGTCGCACGCCGAGCCCGCGACGCGGCGGTTGACGTCCGTCACGTTCGGGTTGTGGCACATCACGCAGACCTGCTCGTTGTCAGTGCGGTTGCCGCCGTGGATCGTCAGCTGCTTGTGGCAGTCGTTGCACTTGGCAATGTCCACGAGGTCGCGACGCGCGACCACGCTGCCCGTGATCGCCTTGAACGCATGCGCGTTGCTCACCGGGATGCTGTCGATCGTGCCATTGCCGTCGGCATCGAGCGCGGGATGACCCTCGATCCCGATACCGAGCGAGCCCGTCGCCGTTGCCGGGATCGGCACGGTCGAGGTGACGGTGAAGCTGCCGTCGCCGTTGTTCACGGACGCACCCGGCGGGCAGCCCGCGAGCGGGTTCAGCTGGATCGGCTGGGCCGGATTCATGCCGCTACCGACGTTCGTGTAATCGCTCGTCGACCACGCGATGTCGATGCCGAGGCGGCTCTTGCCTCCTGCGCACTGCACGAACGGCGCATCCGTGTGGATGTTGTATGGCGCGTTGCCGTTCGTGGGATCCACGACCCGGAACTTCACCGACGTGAGCTGGCCCGGGCCCGTGTTGGTGACGTCGAGGATCTCGAACTGGAACTTCTGGCTCGCAAGCAGCAGCGGCACGACGTGCACGTCGTCCGGACGGAGGTTGAAGGTCGTGTTCGGGCCGTGACAGGTCGCGCAATCCGCATCCGTGGCACTGATGCCCGTCGCGTGATTCGCACCCGTCGTGAAATCGACGTCATCGTGACAGGTGCCGCAGGCGCCCGAGTTCACCGTCAGCCGCCAGTTCGATGCTTCCGGCGTGTCTGCATCGCTCTCCTCGTGGCAGGTCTGGCAGTTGCGCAGGTCCTGCGGGAACTCGATGTGGCTGAAGTCGTACACGGTGCCGCCGTGACCCACGATGGTGTAGCCGTTCGCGAGATGCGCGCCGGCATGGATCTTGTGGATCAGCACCTTCATGTCGACCGAGTTGCCGGTCTCGGGATCACGGGTATACGGATCGTGGCAGGTCACGCAGTACTGCACGTCGGTGCGCGGCCCACCGTGGAACGACAGGTTGTCGTGGCACGCGTTGCAGGTGTCGTTGTCGACGATCTCGCGGCCCGACTGCGCGAGCGCCTCGCCCGTCGACGGACGGAAGGTGAACGGCGAGTTCGACATGCGCAGCGAGTTCGCCTGCGGATAATTGCGGATCTCGATCCCGACCCGGTGCGAAAGGGCCGCATCGTACGGCAGGCCCGCGACCGTCGTGATGTTCGTCTTGAACGTGTACGAATAGTTTCCGCCACCGAGGTCGGCGAACACGCCCGCGGTCGCGGTTTCCGTGGTGGACTGGTTCTGCGGCTGGGCGCCCGGCAGCGCGCCCGCCCCCGGATTGACCGTCGCGCGCGTGTAGCCCTGCCAGGCGCTCGAGGCACCGTTCGCGCCCGGTGCGAGCCGCGTGATCACGAAGCGGGTGTTGGCAGGAGCAAGGCCCGACAGCGGGCGATTGAGTTCGTCCAGCACCTTGAACTCGACCACCGGCTGGCCAGTGGTCGGCACCGTCACCTTCGTGATCGTCGGGATGATGCTGCGGTACTGGTCGCTCGTAATCGGCAGCGACGGCGCCGTGCCATCCGAGCCCGGAGGACCCGCCGGCCCCGCTGGACCTTGCGGACCCGCTGGCCCGGCCGGGCCCGTCGATCCGTCGTCCCCCTCGCAGCCCGCGATTCCGAATGCGGCCAGCGCCATCAGCGCAATGAGTGGCATACGCGATCGCGTGATGCCCCGGGCGCCTTTGAGTTTCATTGTTGACTCCCTAGTTCGGACGAGTGTCGACATGCACGTTGCATTTCCGCGCCAGCGCAAAGCTGGTTGGTCGCGTGCAATGGTAGGTGTCACGCGCGGGCGCCAGAATTGCGGTTAACCGAAGGCGTCTCGCGCAATTTCCCGCCTCCCACGCGGCATCCGCGAATCATTCTCAAATGGCGAAGGCGCTGCCCCGCGGCTTGCCGCATGGCAACATCCGCTTCGCGCCGCGGGCAACGCCGCGCAGGTCACGCCCGGAGGGTCGAGGATGCCGAAGCAGGACTGGTGGAACGCGCTGTTCGCAACGATCGATGCGAAGGACACGGACGGCTTCCTGCGATTCCTCACCGACGATGCCGAATTCCGCTTCGGCAGTTCGCCGTCGGCTCATGGCCATGCTGAAATTGGCGCCGGCGTCGCGGGCTTCTTCGCGATGATCGGCGGCTGCAGTCACCGCGCACTGCGTACCTGGGAGGACCGTGACTCCGCGGTCTGCCAGGGCGAAGTGACCTACACGCGCCTCGACGGCAGCACGATCACGCTGCCCTTCGTCAACGTCTTCGACTTCCGCGGCGACAAGGTCGCGCGCTACCTGATCTACAACGACCTCGCGCCGCTCTTCGCGCCGGCCTGAGCGTCAAGCGGCCCGCAGCGACGGATCGACTCCGCCATCCACGAGCACACTCACCAAGCATCCGCCGTGACCACGCGCGAGGGGCGGCGCGGATCCTCGAAGTTCATCGCCCGGCCTCTCGTGGACCCTTCATGATCGAGCCCACCGGCACGGTCGCCTCCTCGTTCCACGCATCGAGCTCGGCGCGGATGTGCTCGCGCATCTGCTCGCGCACCGCGTTCACCGCATTGAAGAACTCGGCCATCATCAGCACCCAGCAGTAGAGGCCGCGGCGCGTGAGGCGGA
>JAGOXN010000271.1 GCA_018059685.1 Steroidobacteraceae bacterium
GACTGCACTGCTCGGTTATCGCCGCAACGACATCCGGCACGCGGTCAACGAAATCGTCGCCCAGTACAAGGACCTGTGAAGCGCAATGGCTCGATGACACAGGCTCCCGGCTCGGCGACCCGCCTCACGCCGCGCCGTGCGGCTATCTGCCGCGCACGATCAGGCAGCGCGGCATCGAGCCGCAGCGTTGCGAACTGGCCGGTGGATTTCCTATCCTGCAGCCACCTTGACGACGGACGCACCCTGGCGCCGCGTCGCTGAATGGACGAATCCCGTGAGTGACGTCGACCGAAAGTCGGACCGAGTGCTGCTCCAGGCCTGGGAGGACTTCTGCGACCGGCTGAAAGCCGCGGGCCGCATCCCCTTCAGGGACAAGTGCCCGGCCGGTCCACTGGATCGCGCGGCCGGCTTCCAGCAGCTTGCACGCAACATTTCGCTGGCGCTCGCTTTCCACTACGAGTTTCGCGACCCGCATCATCCCGAGCTCAGCCACTACTTCGATCCGGTCCGCAAGCAGGGCGGCGACAACTCCGATTGCGTCTACGTTGGTGCCCAGGTGAACGGTACCGACACCTATCGGATCCACGGCCGGCGTGGCGATGCACCGTACTTCTCCGTCACTGCGGTCGAGCGTGGCGCGACGCCCTGGGGCGGCCGGGTGGCGGGCGTGCTCTACGGTCACCAGATCGAGACCGATGCCGAGGGCAACTTCGAACTGTTCGTCGGCCCGCAGTCACGTCCCGGCAACTGGCTGCAGACCACCCCTGACACCTTTCGTATCACGTTCCGCCAGTATTTCGCCGACTGGGAACATGAGCGACCGATGCGGGCGGTCATCGAACGTCTCGGCGCCGATGACACTCCGCCACCGGTGCTCTCGCCGCAGGCACTGGCGCAGGGGCTGCGCGATGCGGCGGACTGGCTGCACGAGAGCATCCCCTACTGGCCGGCGATGCTGGAAAGGTGGATGCCGCACAGGAACACGTTTCTCTCCTACTGGCAGCTGGAGAAGAACGCGATCGACGCCACACCCGGCGGCGACCCGCTGATCTGCTGGTGGGAACTGGCCCCTGACGAGGCACTCATCGTCCGCGTGCGGCCGCCGCGGTGCGTCTACTGGGGGGTGGAGTTCGGCAATTACTGGTGGGAGACGGTGGACTATCGCTACCGGCTGGCCAACACCAACTGCCACTATGCGATGCTCGAGGATGACGGCGAGCTGATCGTGGTCATTGCTCATCGCGATCCAGGCGTACCGAACTGGCTCGATTGCTCGGGCTTCACCGGTGGCTACGTGACCTATCGCTGGATGCTCTCGGAGGAGCGGCCCCTGCCACGCGCAACGCAGGTCCGGTTCGAGGAACTCGAGCAGCATCTGCCGCCGGCCATCAAGCGCATCAGTCCGACGGGACGGCGCGAACAGCTCGCCGCGCGCCGTCGCGGCGTGATCCGGCGTTTCGGCCATTGACGGAGGCGTGCATGGGCGACGGGGATGACGATCTGGACTGGACGCCGCCACCGCGCCCGGAATGGCTGCAGCGCTGCAACGCCGAAGGCCGCGGCATGGACATCGGGAGCCTGGTGCCTCTGGATGCCGACGAACTCGTCGCCACGGCCCGGAGGGTGACGGGCTTCAGCGATTTCGGCGGCGACGAATGGCGCGAGCCCTTCCGGATTCTGCTCGAGTCCATCGAAAAAGATGCCGAGCTGCACTTCTTCGGGCGCCTCATGACACGCTGCGACATCCTCATCTGGCTGCAGGCGCTGCTCGGCGTGCAGGCGGCCTTCAACGAACACCCGGAGATTGCCGACGAGGTGATCGACCGGCCACTGGTGATCGCTGGCCTGTCACGCTCCGGGACCTCGATCCTCTTCGAGCTGCTCGCGCAGGACCCGCAGTTCGGCTCGCCGCGGCACTGGGAGATGATGTTTCCCTATCCGCCACCGGAGCGCTCCAGCTACGACACGGATCCGCGCATCGAGCGCTGCCAGCACCTGGTCACGCAATGGAACCGCGTGACGCCCACCTACGCGACCATGCACGAGATGGGCGCGCAATTGCCGAACGAGTGCGTCATCGCCCAGGCGTGCACGTTCGTCAGCGAGTACATCGCCTACCTCTTCCAGGTTCCGGGCTACATGCAGTGGCTCGCGACCCGGGCCGACTGGACCTACCCCTATGCGTTCTACAAGCGGATGCTGCAACTGTGGCAGTGGCGCAATCCCCGCAGGCACTGGCTGCTGAAGGCGCCGTCCCACCTCAATTACCTTCCGGTCCTCTTCAAGGTGTTTCCTGACGCGCAGGTACTGCTGACTCACCGCGACCCCATCAAGGCCCAGGCGTCGGTCGTGAGTCTCACGGGCACTTTCTACTGGATGCGCAGCGACAAGCCCATGGCGGTCTCGGCCTTCGAGGGGCTGCTGTCCCCCGACCACATGGCCGCTCGACTCGAACGGATCATCGAGTGGCTGGAGCGGGGCGAGATCCCTCGTGAGCAGTGCTTCAGCTCGCTTTACGCCGATTTGATCGAGCGACCCTTCGAGACCGTGCGCGGAATCTACGATCGGACTGGTCTCGACTTCACGCCTGAGACCGCCCGGCGCATCGAGGCCTATCTGGCGCAGAAGCCGCAGGGCAAGTTCGGGCGCCACGACTACAGGGTGGGCGAGAGCGCGGACGTGCAGCGCAAGCGCGCGGTATTCCGGCGCTACCAGGAATATTTCGGCGTGCCGGACGAATTAGCCTGAAGACGCACGGTCACGAATGCGCGGCCGCGCCAGATCAGGCGCGCAGGTCAATGACGTTGAATCCCTCGCGCCGCGCGGCGTCCGCGAGGCGCTGATCCAGGCAGACGAACGGCAGACTTCGCGTCTCGCCTCCCGTTGCGACGGTCGCGGCGGCCAGTTGCAGACTGTCGGCCGCGCGCAGCGGATGTGTTCGCAGCAGGCGCTGTGCAACGTTGCGGATCAGGTCGCTGGGGACGATTTCCTCCCAGGCGGACGCCAGGCGCTCCAGCTGTGCAAAGCCGACATCCGCCTCGTCAGCCCGTAGCGCCCGTTCACGCTCCCGTCGAGCCAGTGCCGAAGCGATCTCCACGCGGCTCGACCACCAGACCAGCAGTCGCGGGTCCTCCAGCAGCAGCTGGCGCAGCCGCTCACCCGCGGGCTCGTCGGCGAGCAGCGGCAGCAGGGCGGAGCTGTCCCAGAACCTCATCGCTCCTCGGCGCGCTCCTCGAGTAACGCCGCAAGCACGCGCGCCGTTGCGGGAATGACCGCAAGCCCTGCCGCCAGTCGTGCCGGTCCGATGCGCTTCACCGGCGGGCGGGTGATCCCCTCGGCGCGCAGCCGTGTCACGCGCTCGTCGTCGGAACCGCCGGACTCGATGCGCTCGATGCGGGCAATGGGCACGTTGCGATCATAGATCACGACCGACTGGCCGGCCCGCACCTTGCGCAGATACTCCGACAGGCCGTTCTTCAGCCCCGACACGGATGTCCTGATCATATGGCTATTATAGCCATTTCGTTGTCGGTGCGCCAGCGCGGCGTATCGCAGCGCGGCGTATCGCATGGCGGCCTGCGGCGCGCCTTCCACGAACAACGCCTTGTTCCAGATGGCCGCGCCTTCGCCGTGAAAGCCCATCAGCAGGTACCTGGCGGTGGATGAAACCGTCACAGTCAGCGCGAGACCGGCGCCCGGCATCGGTGCCATCGGTACGACCGTCACCAGCGGAGCGCCCGCAATATAGAGCGCTGCGCGCTATCCGGGCACGTTGGTGATGACCACGTTTCCGAACAGGAACCGGCCGCCGAGGTTGAGCCGTGCCATCGCATAGCAGAACCCATGAACCACCCGAGGCGGGAAGATCTCCATCAACGCTCGGCTGTCCACGGCCGGCCCCCCGGTGGAGTGGTGCTCGGACTTGATCCGGGCCGTCTCTTAGACGATGGCTCGCAGGCGTCCGGGCAGGTCGCCGATGGTGTTGTGCAGGTTGACGCGACCCGCCGAGAGAACACTACCCACGGTCTTCTCGCCTTCCGTGCGCACATTGATCGGCATCACGCTGACCAGGTCGAAATCGACCTTCTCATCGATCACGGCGAAGTAACGCTCGACCGGGCGACGACCCGGCGGCATCGATGATCGACGCGCCACCCATGTACATCGGCGGCAGGCCGGCCATCTCGCCGCTCAGGAAGAACTGATCAAGAAGGCGACAATCGGGTCATGCGTGCTTCTCCCGCATCGCGGCAA
>JAGOXN010000273.1 GCA_018059685.1 Steroidobacteraceae bacterium
GGCGGCCCGCCGGCAGGCCCGCATCGTGCCAGGCCGCATGCTGCCGGCAGGCGGTGCGCAGGGTCCATTCGCCGATCGGCAGGATCAGGCCGGTCTCTTCCGCGAGCGGGATGAATTCCTCCGGCGGCACGGCGCCGACACCGACGGTGCTCCAGCGCAGCAGTGCCTCCATGCCGGCGATGCGGCCGGTGTCGAGGTTGAACTGCGGCTGGTAGTTCAGCGAGAACTCGTTTCGATCGAGGGCCCCCTGGAGTTGCGTCTCGAGGCCGAAGCGCGACCGGGCCCCGGTGTTCATGGCGGCGTCGAAATAGGCAACCTTGCCGCGGCCCTGGCGCTTGGCGCTGTACATCGCGATGCCGGCCTGGCGGAACAGGGCCTCGTCCTCGCTGCTGTCGACCGGGCAGACGGCGATGCCGACGCTCGAGGTGACGGTCACGGGCGCAGGCACGAGTCGCGAGGCCGCCGCGAGGGGTTGCGCAAGCCGGCTCGCAACGATGCCCGCATGCTGCGGATCGCGCAGGGCGTGCAGCAGCACGACGAACTGATCGCCGCCGAGCCGGGCGATGTCGTCGGCCGAAACCGGCGTCGTGGTGACGCGGGCGATCTCGTCGTCGCGGCGCAGGATGTCGCGGAAGCGCTGCGCGACGAGGCGCAGCACCTCGTCACCGACCACGTGGCCGAGCGCCTCGTTGATGCGCTTGAAGTTGTCGAGATCGATGTAGAGCACGGCCAGCATGTGGGCGTTCTGGCGCGCAGCCTGCACCGCGTGCTGCAGGCGCTCCAGGAACCGCGTGCGGTTCGGCAGCCCGGTGAGGCCATCGAATTCGGCAAGCTCGGTGGCGCGCCGCTCCGCGCTCGAGCGCTTCTGCCCGAGTGCAGTCGTCAACTGCCGGATCTCGTGCGGATGGAAGGGCTTCTGCAGGTAGAAGAGCTTGTCATCGGGGGGAACCCGGCGGCCGATCTCGGCCGGGTCGATGTCCGAGTAGGCGGTGCAGACGACGATCTCGAGCTGGGGGTCCATTTCCCGGATGCGCTCCGCCGCCCACGCGCCGTCCTGTCCCGGCGGCATGCGCATATCGATGAAAGCCACGGCGAACGGTTGCTTGACGGCGCAGGCCTCGCGCACGGCCGCGACGGCCGCTTCGGCACTGCCGCAGTAGACCGCGTCGAATGCGCGCGTCGGCGGGGTCGTCCTCCCGCCCAGCGACGTGCCGCCGCCAGCGAGAAACAGCCTCGTGCGCAGTTCGTCGATGGCGGCACGGTCGGCCGGGGTGGCGAGGGGCGCGAGGACCTGTCGGTACGCATCCAGGACGGCTGGCTCGTCGTCCACGACGAGCACGCGGATCGGCGGTCGGGTGGAGTCCTGCACGATGCCTCAGGCCGCCCGCGCGGTGACCGGAACCTGCGGTCGCAGGGGCAATGCGACCTCGAGGGTCGCGCCGCGTCCCGGCCCCGGGCTCTCGGCACGAATTCGTCCGCCGAGCGCGTGCAATGCGTTCGCACACCAGTGCAGGCCGATGCCGAAATTCGTCGTGCGCGACTTGGTCGAGAAGCCGCTCTCGAAGATCCGCGCCAGGTATTCCGCCGGGATGCCGTCGCCGTCGTCGGCGAAGCGAAGCACGAGTTCTTCGGTGGAGTCGCCGTGTGTCAGCTCCGCAGAGATGCGCAACCTGCCAAGCGCGCGCCCCGCGTCGCAAACCGCCTCGGCAGCGTTCTGGACGAGGTTCTGCACCACCTGCTGGAGGGTGATGCGCGGGATGGTCACGACACCGACCGCCTCGACGGACGGGTCGACCTCGATCGCCAGTCGCTGGCGGAGCGCCGGCGGGACCATCTCGATGCCGTGTTGCAGGAGTTCGGCGAGGCCGACTGTCTCGCGCACCGGGCCCGACCGGGCGGCGTGGAACTGCTGCGCGAGGACGCGCTGGATGGCCTCGGCCTGGCGCGCCACGACGTCCGCGTCACTCGCGGCGTTCACGACGACGCGCGCGAGTTCCCGGCAGGCGAGCCGCAGGAACTCCTCGAGGTCGGCCTTGCGCGCGGGAGGACTCGTGCCGCTGTCGAGTTCGCCGATCACCATCTCGAACTCGCCGATCGGCGCCGAGCGCAGCCGCTCCTGCAGGTCCGCCACCGCCACGCCAAGGGGCGTCATCGCGTTGCCGACATTGTGCAGCACGCCGCTCGCAACCTGCGCCGCACCCGCCTCGAAGGACTGGTCGACGAGGCGGCGCCGGGTCTCGGCGAGCTTGTCCACCATCCGGTCGAATTCGCGGGCAAGGATGCCGAGCTCGTCGCGACGCACGATGTTCATGCGGCGGGTCAGGTCGTCAGACTCACCGAGTGCCACCGCGAACCTCGTCATGCGGCTCACGGGGCCGAGGATCAAGCGGCGCATCGCGAGGCCGAGCACGAGCAGCACGCTCGCGCCGGCGAGGAGCAGAGACAGGGACGCAAAGTCCACCGCGTCGCGACCACGTGCGCTCACCGAGCGCGGCACGTCGATACGCAGCGTGACCGCGGGTCGGCCGAAGATGTCGGCGAGGCCGCGGAATACCGCGTTGGCGTCGTCGTGTCGGATGATGCGGGTCGCGAGGAGCGCATCGCGCACGGGCGCGATCACGTCGGCAGGCGCGAGTGGCCTGAGATCCAGCGTCACCTGGGCCTGCTCGGCCAGTCGCGTGACGACGGCGGGCGACAGGATGCGGGCCAACAGGACGGAGCCGCGATGAGGACCGTTGCCGGCACCATCGAGGATCGGTGCGGCCACCAGCATCGCCGGGCCGTGCTCCGTCAGGACGAGCCCCTTGGCCGGCTGACCCTGCGCAATGGCGTCGCGGAACGGATGCGTCGCGGGGAGCGCGTCTTCCGCGAGCATCTGGTAGTCGACCGCCTCGTGCGTCGCGGGGTCGAATCCCTGGCGCCACACGAACCTGGCGTCGGCATCGAGATAGGCGACGGCGTCGAGCCCCGCGGCCTCGATCGTCGCGGGCGTCATGTTGTTCTCGATGAACTCCGGATTGCCATCCGCCATGTAGTCGTAGGTCTCGAGCCAGTTGCCCCAGTCTCCGCAGAAGGTCAGGAGCTGGGTGAGTTCACCATCGAGGGCACGGGTGACACGTTCCATGTCGGTGCGGGCGAGGTCGGCCTCCAGTTCCTCGAAGCTCGGCAGGACGACCCGCTGCTGGACCGTATAGTCGATCGCGCCGTACGTTGCGAACAGCGCACACAGCAGCAGTGTCACCTTCTTGTAGAGGCTCATCGCGAGGCATGCTAGGCCGATTGCGGTCGTGCCGGCGCGACGCAGTGCATGGTCCATTGCGACCACGCGGGCAGGGATCGTTGGAAAACGTGACGTAGTCGCGCTTTCGCCGGTGAGTTGCCGGAGGCGGTCAGTCCGCGCGGTCCGCAGCCGCTGCGGCGCCTCCGGCGGCACGTGGCAGCGACACGACGTTGTCAGTGGCAATGGACCGGTCGGCCGCTGCGTCGGTGATGCGCTCGAGCTTGCCGTCGACGGTGGCGCCGCAATCCATGCGGAGCTGCCGGTAGGTGATGTTGCCGGTCACGCGCGCCCCTGCCTGCAGTTCGAGGAAACGGGCGACTTCGAGGTCGCCGCAGATCGTGCCGTTCACGACCGCATCGTGCACCTGCACGCCACCTCGGATCGAACCCTTGTCGCTCAGCACGAGCAGCCCCTGCGACCCCGGCTTGCAGCGTACGTTGCCCTCGACGCAGCCGTCCACGCGCAGGCCGTCGGTGATCACCACGTCGCCCAGGATCTCGACGCCCGGCGCGATCAGGCTCGAGAGCCTGGTGAGATCGATCGAAGGGTCCGATTTCCTGCGGAACATCATGCACTCCACGTATATCGAGAGCTACCGTCGGCCGTCCGGCGGGCGGCGCGACTGCGAGGTGACGAACTCGAGCTGCCTGCGCAGTTCGCTGGCCTGGGCGCTCAGCTCGCGCACCTGCCCGTCGAGTGCCACACGCGTCGATCGCTCGATCTCGAGTTCCGTCCGCACGCTTGCGACCTCGGCGCGCAGTGCGGCGTTCTGCTGCTCGAGATGCATCGCTGGGACGGCGCGATCCGTGGCACGCAACTGCGCGAGTGCGGCCAGCGCGACGGCGATCAGCGCGGCGAGCGTGGCGAATCTCAACGCGACGCGGAGCCGTTGATCGGACGAGAACTCCAGCCGGCCCGATGCCAGCATGCGGGTGGACGCGACCGTCATTCGATTCACGTCGGACGCCGTC
>JAGOXN010000274.1 GCA_018059685.1 Steroidobacteraceae bacterium
GGCGTAGCCCGCTGCCTAGACTAGCGGATCGGCCGATCCGCCGCCGGGAGGCGTGCCTGTTGCCCTTGCCCGACTTTCGAACCGACCCGACGCAGGCGCGGCCGGCGACCGGTCGCGACTCATGGTGCCTGTTCCTCGACGTAGACGGCACACTGCTCGAGTTTGCGAGTGCCCCGGATGCCGTTCACGTCGATGGCGCGCTGCGCTCGCTGCTCCTTCAGGTGGCCCGTACGCTCGAGGGCGCCGTCGCCCTGGTCAGCGGTCGCGCGATCGCCGAGATCGACCGGCTGTTCGCCCCACCGCAATGGCCCGCCGCGGGGTTGCACGGCCTGGAGCGACGCGACGCCCGCGGGCACCTGTGTCGGCACGCGACCCGATCCGGACGACTGGACAAGGCGCGACTCGAGCTCCTGCGTCTCGCGAACCGAACGCCCGGCGTGCTGCTCGAGGACAAGGGCGAGTCGATCGCGGTCCATTATCGAGCCGCACCTGAGCAGGAACCTGTGCTGCGCCGGCTGGTGGACCAGGTCGCGTCGGAGCTCGCGCCTGGCTACCACGTCCTCGACGGCAGCCGGGTCCTCGAAATCAAGCCCTCGGTGGCCACGAAGGCCGACGCGGTCCGCGCTTTCATGCAGGAAGCACCGTTCACCGGGCGGCGGCCGATCTATGTCGGAGACGACGTCACGGACCTCGACGGGTTCGCGGCCGTCGATCAGGGCGGCGGTCTTTCAGTCGCGGTCGGTGACCGCGTCGAAGCACAGCTGCGGCTCGCGTCGCCGAGCGAGGTGCGTGGGCTGCTCGCGAACCTCGCAGCCTCACGTTCGCCGTTTGGATGAGCGTCCTCCGCCGAAATCTCGACCTCGGCGTCATCGGCAACTGCGAGGTTGCCGCGCTGGTCGATGACGAGGCGACATTCGTCTGGGGCTGCCTGCCGCGCATGGATGGAGACCCGGTGTTCCATGCCCTGCTCGACTCGGACCACGACACCGACGCCCAGGGTGTGTTCGCGATCGGGATGCCGAACGGGCGCGGGGCGGGCCAGCGCTATCTCCGCAATACCGCCATCCTCGAGACGACGCTGGCCGATGACGACGGCAACCGGCTTCGAATCACCGACTTCTGCCCGCGCTTCCGGACGCGGGGACGGATATTTCGACCAGCCATGTTCATGCGGCTCCTCGAGCCGCTGGCCGGTCGACCCGTCGCCCGGTTGCGCCTGAGACCTCGCTTCGAGCACGGCGCCCTGGAACCGCGCATCACCCGGGGGTCGCACCACCTCGCCTATCACGGCGGCGCGCAGTCGTTTCGCGTAACGACGAACGGCTCGCTGCACGCCTTGAGCGACGAACGGCCGTTCGTGGTCGACGAGCCGCACGCATTCATTCTCGGACCCGACCAGACGATCGATCAGCCTCCGGTGTCGCTGGCCCAGTCATTCCTCGATGAGACGCGGGGGTACTGGGACGAATGGGTGCGCGGCCTGGCGATCCCGTTCGAGTGGCAGGAGGCCGTGATCCGCGCTGCGATCTCGCTCAAGTTGTGCACGTACGAGGACACGGGCGCGGTGCTCGCGGCACTGACCACATCCGTCCCCGAGAGTCCGGACAGCGGGCGCAACTGGGACTATCGGTACTGCTGGCTGCGGGACGGCTACTTCGTCATCCAGGCATTGAACCGCCTCGGCGCGACACGCACCATGGAGGGATTCCTGCGATTCATCGACCGCATCGCCGCGGGCTGCGGCGACCGCGACATCCCGCCGCTGTTTTCGATCTCCGGCGACCACGAGGTGCCGGAACGGACGGTGCCGTCGCTGCGCGGTTACCGCGGCATGGGTCCCGTGCGGATCGGCAATCACGCGTACCTGCAGCGCCAGAACGACGTCTATGGCGCGATCGTGCTGGCCTCCGCCCACTCGTTCTTCGACGAGCGACTGTCGACCCTCGGCGATGCGGTGCAGTTCAGGCAACTCGAGCACATTGGCGAGCGGGCCGTCGCCATGCTGGACCAGCCGGACGCCGGTCCCTGGGAGTTCCGCGGCTTCGAGCGCGTCCACAGTTTCTCGGCGGCCATGTGCTGGGCCGGCGTCGACCGGCTCGCGCGCATCGCACGACGACTCGGCCTGCACGACCAGGCCACGTCGTGGCGCGCGCGGGCCGACGCCATGCGCGAGCATGTCCTCGCGCGCGCCTGGAACGACGCTGCCGGAGCGTTCACTGCGAGCCTCGGGAGCCGGGACCTCGACGCCACCGCACTGTTGCTGCCGGAACTCGGGATCGTGGATGCACGCGATCCACGCTTCACGGCCACCCTCTCCGCGATCGAGGATGGCCTCAAGGTTGGCGACTGGCTCTATCGATACCGCCATCATGACGACTTCGGCCAACCCGAGACCGCGTTCACGATCTGTGCCTTCTGGTACGTGAATGCCCTGGCGATGGCGGGCCGGCGCGACGAAGCGCGCGCTCACTTCGAGCGCCTGCTGGCACGGCGTACGCGTCTCGGCCTCCTGTCCGAGGACATCGATCCAGCGACCGGCGAGTGGTGGGGCAACTTCCCGCAGACCTACAGCCTCGTGGGCATCATCAACTCGGCGATCCGGCTGAGCCACCCCTGGGAGGACGCGATGTGAGCCGCCTCGTCGTGGTCTCGAACCGGATCGCCCAGCCGAGGCGCGTGCCGGCGGCCGGTGGCCTCGAAGTCGGGCTCATGGCGGCCATGAAGACCCGTGGAGGCCTGTGGTTCGGCTGGAGCGGCGAACAGTCGGACGACGCCCCCTCTGCCGCAACGATCATCCGTCGCCAGGACGTGAGCTACGCCACGATCGACCTGCCCCGCACCGATTTCGCGGACTACTACGCGGGTTTCTGCAATGGCACGCTCTGGCCGCTGTTCCACTATTTCGTGGGTGCGATGCAGTACTCGGAGGCCCACCGCGACGCCTACCTGCGCGTCAACCGTCTGTTCGCCGAGCACTTGATACCCATGCTCCGGCCCGACGATCTCGTCTGGGTGCACGACTACCACCTGATTCCGCTCGCCCACGCCCTGCGGGAACGAGGCGCCACCCAGCCGATCGGATTCTTCCTGCACATTCCGTTTCCCCACGTGGAGGCCCTGCGTGCCCTTCCCGGTCATGATGACCTCGTGCGCTGGCTGCTCGCACCTGACCTCGTCGGGCTCCAGACGCCGCGTGATCTGGCGAGCCTGCGTTCGGCGGTCGCGGATGTTCTTGGTCCCGCCGCGCTGCGAAACGGCGACGCGCACATCGACGGGCACACGACCCGTCTCGGCGTGTTTCCGATCGGAGTCGATGTCGACGCGATCCGGCGCGAAGCGCAGCAGTCCCGGGACTCGGAGACGGTACGGCGCATGAGCGCCGGCCTTCTCGGCCGCCGCTGCGTGATCGGCGTGGACCGACTCGACTACAGCAAGGGCCTGGTCGACCGCTTCCAGGCCTACGAGCGTTTCATGGAACGCCACCCTCAGTGGCTCAATCACGTCACCTTCCTGCAGATCGCGCCGCTCAGCCGGACGGACGTCCGGGCCTATGACGAGATCCGGCACTCGCTTGAACAGACCGCAGGCCGGATCAACGGCCGTTTCGCAGAACCCGACTGGACGCC
Organism: Steroidobacteraceae bacterium; assembly: GCA_018059685.1. Lineage (GTDB taxonomy): Bacteria > Pseudomonadota > Gammaproteobacteria > Steroidobacterales > Steroidobacteraceae > RPQJ01. Next base: position 3,627 of record JAGOXN010000274.1, read on the forward strand.
GATCCGGTACCTGAACCGGAACTTCTCCCACGAAACCCTGATGGGGTTCCTGCGCAAGGCCTGCGTTGGCGTCGTGACACCGATACGCGACGGGATGAACCTGGTGGCCAAGGAGTTCGTCGCCGCGCAGGACCCCGAGGACCCGGGCGTGCTCGTACTGTCGCGACTGGCCGGCGCCGCCGAGGAACTCGGGGGTGCCCTGCTCGTGAATCCCAGGGACACAGGCGCGATCGCCAGCGCCGTACACGACGCGCTCTCGATGCCGCTCCGCGAGCGGTGCACGCGACACGCGCAGATGATCGAGGTCCTCAGGCGCAACGACATCCATGCATGGCATTCGCGGTTCGTCGCGCAGTTGCAGGCACGCACTCCGTCACGACCGATTCCACTGGCCGTTTGAGCGCCGCGTCGGCCGGCCTGCACTGATCCACGGGGCCTGCTACGCTTGCGCCATGGCGATGGCTCGATTGCGTTGCCGCTGCCGCCCCTGAGTACCCGTTGCCGGCCTGAATCCGAGGAGCAGAGCAATCATGAGATTTGGCTTTCACGCGTTCATGGTGCCACCGGCCGAGTTGCAGGACGTCGCACGTTGCGCCGACGAAGCGGGTTGGGACTGCAT
>JAGOXN010000038.1 GCA_018059685.1 Steroidobacteraceae bacterium
CAATCGGTCGATTCCCTGGCCGCGCTGCTGAGTGCACCCGTGCCATCCTTCGATCCTGCGCCGGTCGAGCTGTCGGATCCCTACCAGATCATCTACACCTCGGGCACGACGGGCGATCCGAAGGGCGTCGTGGCCAGCCACCTCCGCATCGGCGCCTCCGCGTTCGTCGCGCAGTTGTTCGGCTACGACCCCGACGAGCGTCCGTACACCGGGCTCTCCTTTTCGCACAACAACGCGCAGACGACTGCGCTGATCCCGGCGCTCAGGTTCGGCTACCGGGCGGTGATCAGCCGCCGCTTCAGCAAGTCGCGGCTGTGGGACATCTGCCGGCGCTACGACTGCACGAGTTTCGCCATCCTCGGCGGCATGGCCACCGCGATCTACAGCGAGCCACCACGCCCCGACGACGCCGACAATCCGGTACGCATGATCATCAGCGCCGGCATGCCGGCGACGCTCTGGCGCAGGTTCGAGCAGCGCTTCGGTGTCCGCCTGTTCGAGATGTACGGCGCAAGCGACGGCGGCGGACTGGCCTGCAACCCGCCCGGCCAGGGTCCGGTGGGATCGTTCGGCAAGCCGGTGTACGGCGCGCAGATGAAGATCCTCGACGATGACGGCAACGAGTGCCCGCCAGGCGTCGTAGGCGAGATCTGCTGTCGCCCCGAGGACGGCAGCGACGCCACGGTGGAGTACTTCAACAATCCCGAGGCTTCGCGCCGGAAGATCGTCGCCGGCTGGAACCGCAGCGGCGACATGGGTCACCGCGACGCCGATGGCTGGTTCTATTACGACTATCGGCGCGGCGGCGGCATCCGTCGCAATGGGGACTTCATCAACCCCGCCTCGGTCGAGCAGGTGGTCGCCGAACACCCGCAGGTCGACGATGCGTACGTCTGGGGCGTGGCGGCTGCCTCCGGAGCGCCGGGCGAAAAGGACCTCGTCGCCGCGGTCGTGCCGGTCGATCGTGCGTCGTTCGACGCCGCCACGGTGTTCGCGCACTGCCGGAGCGAACTCGAGGCGAACGCGGTGCCGTCCTGGCTGCAGGTGCTCGACGAGATCCCGAAGACCGCCTCGGAGAAGCCGCAGGAGCGACTGCTCCTGCAAGACTTCACCGCAGGAGGCACGCACATCGTCGCCTCACCCGCGGGCGGCAGCGCCGGGCCATGAATCGCCAGCGTCGATCACCGCAGCACGGGTCTGGAGCCGGGCTGACCCCGCGATAACCGCCCCCCTGGCGGGACAGCCGACGTCAGCCGTCCGGGAGTCCGAGCTCCGGCCAGCGACCCTGCACCCAGGTCTGGCAGTTGCCGACGCCGACCGCCCCTGTGGCGTCGTCACGCACCTCGACCAGGCAGTCGCGAAACTGGTTGAGCCGCGCAGCGTTCTCCGGCGTGGAGCAGTCGGCGAAATACTCGCCCTCGACGTGCAGGGGCCCGCGCCACTGGCCGTGGTGCTGGCCGTCGAAGCCGTGGTAGAGGCCCGCGCCGAGGTGGAAGCCCGTGCCGCCGAGCGTGCGCGCCGTCAGCACGCGCTGCCGCCCTTCGGCCATCGTCAGCACGAACTCCCCGCCCAGCAGGCGCCTGTTGCGCGGATCGAAGCGCAGCCGGGGCTCGATGCGCTGCACGGGCTCCCTGCGCCCGTCCTGAAACTCGAACCCGCCCTGTACCTTCTCGTGCCGCCAGCCTTCGCCGGCATACAGGAGGTAGTACTGGTGAAAGGCATAGGCGGTTCCGCCCGGCTGCATGAAAAGGAGCGGGTTCCACACCGCCAGCACGCGCGGTGCGCTGACGTCCACCGGGTCGGGCTGCAGGCCGTGCATCGGCGGGCCGACCGACGGACGCAGACCCCAGGAGTGGTCGCGCGTCATGACCCAGGTGTCCGGTGTGACCCCCAACCGGCGGCCCTCGAGTTCGACCCAGCCACGCGCCACGACGCCGGTCTGGTGATAACGGATCTGGTCGGCACTGCGCCGGTAACCCGTCAGCGTGCGGCGATCCTCGCGTTCCTCGACCACGCAGGGCACGCTGCCCTCGAGCACGAGCTCATAGGAAAGGGGCTGCACGTCGTTCCGCTCGAGTGCGACGCGCACTTTGCGCAGCGGCTCCAGGATCTCGTACCGGAGCGGACCGACGTCGACGCTGTCCGGATCCGCGTCGAGCTCCCGGCTCGCACGCACCGTCCACTGCTCCACGCCGCGACTCGCGCCGCCGTAGCCGTCGACGACGTTGCGGTTGACATACTTGCCGCAGCCAAAATTGACCGACAGCGAGCCGTCGCGCGCACAGGCCATGCCGCAGACCTTCTCGGTCCACGAGTAGTCGCTGTGCAGGACGCTCGCGTGCGTCTCTACGATCTGGTGGTTGAAGAACTCATCGGCGGCGAGAAGCGGCCCGATACTGCCCGTCATGCATGCGTCCCCTTCAGAAACCCAGGCGCGCGGCGTGCATCGCGAGCAGGGCCGAACCACCGTTCTTCAGGTCCATGGCGCTTTCGCGCGGCACCCAGCCGCGCTCCATGAACACCGTACCGATACGCGCCATCACATAGGCCATGCGCCACGCGGCGTACACGTCGTAGTACGGCAGGTGTTGTGCCGAAAAACCGCTCGCCCGCTCCCAGTGCGTCACTGTCTCGGCACGCGTCGGCAGGCCTGCGAGCCGCGGCACGCCATAGCCCGTGGAGCACGACTCGTCGAGCATCAGCCACCACGCGAGGTCGTCGACCGGGCTCGCGAGCGCCGCCTGCTCCCAGTCGAGCGCGCCCGCCACACGACCGTCGTCGGCATAGACGCAGTTGCCGAGCTTCGCATCGCCCCAGGACAGGACGAGCGGCTCGTCGGTCGGCTGGTGCTCGACCAGCCACTCGTACGCGCCGTGCAGGTGCGGATAGGGCCGATGGAGCCGCTCGGCCCAGGCGACCGCGTCGTGGTAGTAGTCGAGTTGCTGCGCGAGTGCCGAGCGGCCTGCGGGCGGCTGCAGGAAATCGAGTCCCCGCGCGCGCCAGTCGACGCGCGCGATGGCCGCGATGGTGTCGATAGCGCCGAACCAGTGCCGGCGCAGGTCCTCGGTTGGCAGATCGTGGAACCATCCCTCGAGATGGTACAGGGGGTTCTCGTTCGGTACCCGTCCTGCAACCCGGCCCATCACGAAATACGGCGCACCGAGCAGCGCGCTGGCGGCTTCGAGGCCGAGCATGTCCGGCACGGGCACGCCGCTCCCGGCGAGCGCCTGCATGACGCGGTATTGACGCCGGATGTCGCAGTCGGGGTAAACGGAGCTCGTCTGTGGCTGCACGCGCAGCACGATCTCGACCGTTTGCGGACGTCCGTCCTCTGTCCATGCGAGGCGCCCGAGCACCGTGATGTTGGAGAACCCACCGTCCGAGCGCCGCAGGTCCGTGACCCGCACTGGCGCGCGATCGGGGTGCCGCTCCGCGAACCACTGCCCGAGCTTCGTCGCAACCTCGCCCAGATCGTCAATCATGCGTCGCTCCGCTCAGGGTGTGTGCCGCTCCGGCGCGCCGTCCAGGAAACTCGTGAAACCCGACGGGACGTGCGGACCGAAGCACATCGTCTCGAGGATCCCCACCCCGCTGCGCTCGCCGTCCGGCGCCCGCAGGTGGGCCCGCACGAGTTGCTGGACGTGCACGTGGTCGGGGCGCAGGGGGTCGAGTTCGGCCAGTTGCAGCCGCTCGTGGCCGAGTGCGAGCTCGCCCTTCCACAGGCCGTGGCCCCATTCGGCATGCTGGTAACCGATGCCCTTGGTGAGCATCGTGGCGAGCGGGTGCAGGTCGATGCGCCAGTCCGCGCCGTCTGGGTCACGCATCGTGATCGTGCCGCCCTCGGGATGGCGCGTGCCCGGCTTCCAGTGCACCTGCAGCGCCGGGTCGTGCATCTCCTGCTGTCTCGGGTCGGCGCCTGGTGGAATCTGCGCCGGGTCGGCGTAGGCAGGCTGCACGACCGCCCCGAGCTGCGTCGGCCGGCCCCGCGGGTCCTCGAAGGTGTTGAACTGTGTGCAGCGGTCGTCGAAGTTGAGCGGCACCCAGGCCCAGTACACGAGTGGCGCGCGCTGCAGGATCCCTGGTGCACCCCCGTCGGGCTCGCCGCAGGGACGGATACCCCAGGACCGGTCACGCACTCCCATCGCCTGCGCGACCGGCAGGCGCCGGCCATCGATCCGCAACTCACCGTCCCAGCGGCCGAACTGGACGAAACGCGTGGTGTGCATCAGCAGCCGGTCGCCGTCGTAGAGCCGGCTCGCCGGCTCCTCACCGGGCGTGCTGCGGGCCGTGAAGCGCAGGTCACAGGCGAGGCCGCTGGCGGGGTCGTCGAGCCTCAGCCGTTGCAGACGCATTGGCTGCTCGATCTCGAGCACGAAGGGACCCACCTGCATCTCCGTGCGCTCGAGCGGCGCGCGCCGCGAACCATGGAAGCAATGCTGCACGCCATCGACGAGCACCGTGAGGTGCGCGTCCATGACACGCCGGTGCGGGTACAGGCCGAGCGCCGCCTCGAAGAAGACACCGCCATCCGTCGTGAAGCCGGAAAAGTACCAGCGGTCGTAGAAATTGCGGTCGCTGGTCGCCGGCCGGGTGAGCGGCTCGGCGGTCTGGTGGATCGCGTAGTCGTCGAGCAGCGTAATCATCGGCGGGATCTGCCTTGCGGGCGCGCGACTATTGAACCTGCTGGACCCGACGTCGTGCCGGGGTCGGCTCCACGCCATGGCGACGACACCAGCGCGCGTACTGCAGTTCGAGATAGCGCTGCGTAGCCTCGACCGAATAGTCCCCGCGCAGTGAGTGCGACAGGTCCCAGGCGTGGTGAGCATACGGCAATTCGACGTAGACGACCTCTCCCGCGTACTCCTTGCGGAGTTCCTCGACGAACCAGCGCGCCTCGGCCACGGCAATCAGCTGGTCATACGTGCCGTGCAGGACCAGGATTGGCGGAGCCCCGTCCGGATCGACGTTGCGCAGGTGCGTGGCCGGGTGCATGGCCCGCCACAACGCGTCGTTCGCCTGCCGCGCACCCGGCATCAGCTTCTCCTCCATGAACTCGGCGAACTTCGGGTCGGGCTGATGCTCGCCGAGCAGGTCATACTTGCCGTAGAACGGCACGACGACCTGCACGCGGGTGTCGGCCGCCTCGAAACCCGGCTGCAGCTCCGCCTGGTTGCCCGTCAGTCCGGCCAGCGCAACGAGATGGCCACCCGCCGATCCGCCCGTGATGGCAATGAAACGCGGGTCGCCGCCGTACTCGGCCGCGTGCCGTCGCGTCCAGTCGATGGCGTGCTTCACGTCGACGATGTGCGCCGGCATACGCGCGGCGGGACTCAGCCGGTAGTCGGCGTCGACGACGAGCCAGCCGTGGCTCGCCATGTGCATCAAGAGCGGCATCGCCTGCGTGCCCTTGTTCCCGATCATCCAGCCGCCGCCGTGGATGTTGAGGAGGACCGGCATGGGTCCGGATGCCGGCTCGCGGGGAACCAGCACGTCGAGATACTGCTGCTTGTGCGCGTCGGCGACGTAGGGCAGGTGGCGCTTCCAGTCGACCGCCGGGTGCCTGTAGGCAATCGGTTTCCACCAGCGCGCAGGGCGAAGCTTGCGCTCGAGCAGCGCGCGGCGCGACGGCGCGATCTCGTCGGCGTAGCCGGCCCCCCACGCCTTGCGGAATACGGCGTAGAAGACTTCGTCCGCGCCGCGCGCGCGCCACAGCGCCCACAGGAGCCCGACCACCGCCACCCCGTGCAGCACGAGGCCCGCACGGCCAGGCAATCGTTCGCCGGCACCGAGCAGCCAGCCCGCAACGGCCAGCACCACACCGATCGTGGCGAGGAGCGTCGACAGCTCGCTGCCCGGCAGGCCAAAGCCAAGGTGCCACATCGAGAGCCGGCTGGTGGTCCTGCCAGGCACGGGCACGAGGGCGCACACGGCGAACAGGACACCGATCAGGCCCAGCAGCAGCACCACCCAGGCAAGGACGATCGACATCATGGCGAGGTCTTCCTGCTCTCCTGCTGCAAATCTGACACCGTCCGGCCCGACCCTCTCCCTGCAAACGGACTAGAGCCCCGTACCTCAGCGCGACAGTTGATTGAAGGGCACGCCCTTGTCGGTGCGCGGCTCGGGCGCGAGGCCCAGCACGCGCTCGCCGATACTGTTCTTGACGATCTCGTCCGTGCCGCCGGCGATGCGCATGCCCGCCGCGCCGAACCACAGGCGCTCGATCATCGCGAAATCCTGCCCCCGCTCGGCGGCAGCGAGCACGCCGCGGGGCCCCTGCAGGTCGATCGCGAGACGCGTGAAGGCCTGCAGTGTCTGCGCCACCAGGATCTTCGCACCGCTCATCTCCGGTCCGGGTTCGCGACCCTTGCCCAGTGCCGTCAACGCGCGGCACTGCAGCAGCCACAGTGCATGGGCGGCCAGGTAGAGGTCCGCGAGCCGTTCGCGGAAACGCCCGTCGCTCAGCGCCGGCGCCCCGAGGAAAGGCGTCTCGCGCAGCATCGCCGCCAGCGTCCGCCACAAGTCGGGCGGAATCACGCCGCCGATCGAGAGTCGCTCGGTCATGAGGCCGGTGAGCGTGACTTTCCAACCCGCGCCCTCGGCACCGACCCGCTGGCCATCCGGGACGAAGACGTCCTCCAGAAACACCGCGTTGAAGTCCGCCTCGCCGCTCGGCTGGCGGATCGGACGCACGCTGACGCCGGGACTCTTCATGTCGATGAAGAAGCTCGTCAGCCCGTCGAACTTGGGCAGGGTGGGATCGGTGCGCGCGAGCACCAGTCCGTACTCGGCGAACTGCGCGAGCGACGTCCAGACCTTCTGGCCGCTCAGTATCCAGCCGTCGCGACCATCCTTGCAGCGCTCTGCTCGCGTGCCAACCATGCCGAGGTCGGAACCCGCGCCGGGCTCGCTCAGCAACTGGCACCACAGATTCTGCCCCGACAGGGCCGGCGCGACGTGCGCGGCCCGCACCTCGTTCGACGCATGGGCCATCACGGCCGGGATCACCATGCCGAGGCTCACGTTGAACAAGCCGGTGGGCACGCTGTAGCGGCCCTCCTCCTGGCGCCAGATCAGCTCCTGGATCGGTGTGCCGCCGCGCCCGCCGAGAGCCCTGGGCCAGGTGATTGCCCCGTACCCGGCGGCTGCCTTGCGCGCCTGCCAGGCGCGCGCGTCCGCCATGCGCTGCCCGGCGCTCGCCTCGGGACGATAGAGCGCGTCGCTGCTCGACTTGAGCCCTGCATTGGCGCTGAGCCAGGCGCGGCACTCGGCACGGAAAGCGGCTTCCTCGGGCGAGTCGTCGAAGTCCATGGAACCTGTGACCCGCGGTGTGCGTGTCAACGTGTCCGCGGCCGGCGCCGCGAGGCGCTTCTCGAGCTCAGCGGCCAGTTGCTCGCGCCAGGCGTGCTCGTGACCCAGGAGCACGGCCTGCTGGCGTGCGCGGCGCAAGAAGAGATGGCAGTCCATGTCCCACGTGTAGCCCATGCCGCCGTGAACATGGAGGCCCTCGTGCGCCGCCTGCGTCGCCGCCTGGCTCGCACTCACTCGTGCAGAGGCGGCAGCGGTCGCAAGCTCCGGCGCGCCCTCAGCGGCCGCCGCGTCGGCGGCCAGGGCCCAGGCACCGTAATAGCAGTGCACGCGCGCGAGCTGGTTGCCGTTGTACAGGTCGACGAGCTTGTGCTTGATGCCCTGGTAGGAACCGATCGTGCGCCCGAACGCCCGCCGCTCGCGCGCATAAGCCACCGCCGTCTCGAGTGCCGCATCCGCCGAGCCGAGTTGCTCGAACGCCAGGAGCACCGCGGCACGATCGCGCACCCGGGCCAGCAGGCGCCCGGCATCGGTCACCGAGTCCACGGCTACGGCCGGCGTCGCCGCGAAGGTCCATGCTGCAAACGGCTTGGACGGATCCAGCGTCGCGAGCGGCCGCCGACTGAGCCCTGTCGACAGGTCGCTCACCACCCAGACCGGCCGTCCGCTCTCGTCGGCCGCAAGGACCACGGCCCACTGCGCGGCCGCGCCGTCGGCCACGAGATCGACTGATCCACTCAGGCGTCCGCCCGCAAAGCGTGGCAGGACCACGCCCGCCAGCACTCCGTCGAGCGGTGCCGCGAACGCGCCGATGGCCCCGCCGGCGACCGGCGCGAGCCAGCGCTGCTGCTGCGCCGCTGAGGCACCGAGCAGCAGTACCTGGGAAGCCAGGTACAGGGTTGATGCGAGCGGAACCGCGCCGAGCTGGCGCCCCACCTCCTCGGCAACGACGCACAGCTCCAGCGCTCCGAGGCCGGAGCCGCCGCAGTCCCCGGGCAACATCAGCGACGTCGCGCCGAGGTCGACCAGGCCTTGCCAGACCCGCGCGCTGTGAGTGCCACCGGCCTCCATCACCTCGCGGGCCACTGCAAGCGGCGACTCTTTGACGAGGTACTTGTGTACCTCGTCGCGCAGCAGATTCTGCTCGTCCGAAAAATCGAAATTCATCGTTGCTGTTCCTGAAGTTCCTCAGGTGGTGCCGGCCTGAGCTGCGGTGCCTCGCCGCAGGGTCGACCCGGGCGGTCCGACTCAGGCGCGGGCCGTGGCGCCGTAGAACGTCTCGCCGCGGGCCGCCATGTCTCGCAGCAACTGGGGCGGTCGCAGTTGTTCGCCGAACAGGTCGGCGAGGCGATCGGCTTCGGCAACGAACGCCTTCGGTCCGACCCCGTCGATGAAGCAGAACGGCCCACCCGTGTACGCCGGGTAGCCTACGCCGAGGATCGAGCCCACGTCGCCGTCCGCCGGCGACAGCAGCACGCCTTCCTCCATCGCGCGCGCGGCTTCGACGGCCTGAACGAACAGGATGCGCTGCTTCAGGTCGTGCGGACTCGGCTGCACCGCCGCCGGCGGATAGAGTTCGGCGAGCCCCGGCCACAGCTTCTTGCCCGACTCGTCGTAGTCGTAGAAGCCCTTGCCGACCTTGCGGCCCATGCGGCCCAGCTCAAACAGTTGCCGCAACACCGGCACCGAACGGCCCGGCCGGTAGCTGTCGGGGAACTCCTTCGCCTGCGACTCTCCCGCGTGCACCGACAGCTCGATCGAGAGTTCGTCGGTGATCGCGAGCGGACCCACCGGCATGCCGGCCTGGCGCGCGCAGTTCTCGATCAGCGCAGGGTTGATGCCCTCGGCCACCATGCCGATCGCGTCGTCGATGCATGCGCCGATGAAACGGCTGGTGAAGAAGCCGCGCGCGTCGTTCACGACGATCGGCGTCTTCCTGAGCTGCGCGACGAAGTCGAGCGCACGCGCGAGCGTGGCGTCGCTCGTGGCCTTGCCGCGGATCACCTCGACGAGCGGCATCCGGTCCGCCGGCGAGAAGAAATGCAGGCCGATGAAGCGCCCGGGCTGCGCGCTCGCCTGCGCAAGCAGCGTGATCGGCAGGGCCGAGGTGTTGGTGGCGAGCACGCAGTCGGCCGGCAGGACAGCATCGAGCCTGCGCGTGACTTCGGCCTTGACGGCGCGGTCCTCGAACACGGCCTCGACGACCATATCGGCGTCCTGAAGCAGCGCGTAGTCGGTCGTGGGCCGGATGCGGGCGAGGATGGCTTCGCGCTTGTCGGCCGCCATCCGGCCGCGCTCGACCTGCCTGGCGAGCGCCTTCTCCGCGTAGGCCTTGCCGCGCTCGGCCGCGGCCTGGTCGCGGTCGATCAACACCACGTCGATGCCGCGTTGCGCCGCGACGAGCGCGATCCCGCCACCCATCATGCCGGCACCAACGATGCCGAGCCTGCGGCTAGCGAACGGCGCGAACCCTGCGGGCCGATGCAGGCCCTTCTCCGCCTTGGTCTTGCTGACGAACAGCGTGCGGATCATGCCGCGTGCGACCGGCCCCCGTGCCACGGTCATCAGGTACTTGGTCTCGACGCGCAGCGCCTTGTCGATCGGCAGCAGCGAACCCTCGTACAGGCAACTCTGGATGGCCTGCGGCGCCGGGAGGTTCTGGAAGGTATTCGCCTGCAGCATCGTGTTGCCGACCACGAACGCCGGGGCAACCCGTGGGTCGAGCGCGTTGCCGCCGGGAAAGCGGAACCCCTTCTCATCCCAGGGCTGGGCTGCCCGTGGCGACCCGAGCAGCCACTTCCTCGCGCGCTCGATCACTTCCGCCGGCGCTGCCAGCTCATGCACGAGACCCGCGGCGAGCGCCTGCTGCGGCGTCGCATGCTTGCCCTCCATCAGGTAGGGCATGGCGGGCTGGATGCCGATCAACCGCGGCAGGCGCTGCGTGCCGCCAGCGCCGGGCAGCAGGCCCAGCTGCACCTCGGGCAGGCCGATCACGATCCCCGGCGCATCCGCCAGCACGCGATGGTGACAGGCGAGCGCCAGTTCGAACCCGCCACCCATCGCCGTCCCGTTGAGCGCGGCCACGCAGGGCTTGCCGCAGGTCTCGAGGTTGCGGAACACGCGCGACAGCGAGCCATATTTCTCGAACAGCACCGGCAGCGGATCGTCTGCGGTGCTGTCGAGGTTCTGTTCCATGGCCAGGAGGTCTGCGCCGGCGACGAATGCGTCCTTGCCCGAGGTGACGATGGCGCCCTTGATTGCCGGATCGTCCCGCACGCGGTCGATACAGGCCTGCAGGCTGTCCATGAACGCCTGGTCGATCACGTTCATGCTCTTGCCGGGATAGTCGATGGTGAGCAGCGCGATGCCGTCGGCCCCGACCTCGCAGCGGACCACCCGAGTCTCGTTGTTCATCGTTGCCGCCTCAGACACGCTCGATCACCATCGCGGTTCCCATGCCGGCCGCCACGCACAGGCTCACGAGCGCCGTGCCCCGTCCGGTACGCTCCAGCTCGTCGAGCACCGTGCCGAGGATCATTGCCCCGGAGGCCCCGAGCGGATGTCCCATCGCGATTGCGCCGCCGTTGACGTTGATGCGCTCGTGCGGGATGCCCATCTCCGACATGAACGTGAGCACGACCGTCGAGAATGCCTCGTTGAGCTCCCACAGGTCGATGTCGGACGCCTGCATGCCGGCACGGGCTAGCGCGCGGCGCGCCGCGGCGGCCGGCCCGTCGAGCATGAGCGTGGGCTCCGAACCGATCGCGGCGAACGAGCGGATGCGCGCCCGTGGCTTGCGGCCGAGCTTCGACGCGGCGGCGGCGCTGCCGAGCAGTACCGCGCCGGCACCGTCGACGATGCCGCTCGAGTTGCCGGCGTGGTGCAGGTGCTCGATGCGCTCGAGCTGCGGATAACGCTGCAGCGCGACGGTGTCGTAGCCGTATTTCTGGCCCATCTCGGTGAAGGCGGCCTTGAGCGCGGCGAGCGACTCGACCGTGGTCTCCGGGCGGATGGTCTCGTCGCGCTCGATGAGCGTCAGGCCAACGAAGTCCTTCACCGGTACGATCGAGCGTGCGAAGCGGCCCTCGCTCCAGGCGCGCGCGGCACGGCGGTGGCTTTCCGCCGCGTAGGCATCGAGATCCTGCCGTGTCTGCCCATGGAGACTCGCGAGCAGGTCGGCCGAGATGCCCTGCATCACGAAGTGCGTCCGGGCCGACATCGTCGGGTCCTGTGCCCATGCCCCGCCGGAACTCCCCATCGGCACGCGCGACATGCTCTCGACGCCGGCGCCCACCGTGAGGTCGGCCTGGCCGGCCATGATCTTGCCCGCCGCGAACGCCACGGCCTCGAGCCCCGAACCACAGGCGCGGTCGATGGAGATGCCGGGGACGGCCTGGTCCCAGTCCGCGGCGAGCACGGCCATGCGGGCGATGTTGCCGCCCTGCTCTCCGACCGGGCCGACGCAACCCATCACCACCTCTTCCACGGCGCGGGTGTCGAGCTGGTTGCGCTCGGCGAGCGCCGCGAGCGGCCGGCTCGCGAGCCAGACCGAGGTGACTTCATGCAGGCTGCCGTCAGCCTTGCCCCTGGCGCGCGGGGTGCGCACGTGATCGAGGATGTATGCGTCCATTGGGCTCCGATATTAGCCGCCACGCAGCGACGACCATTGATCAAACTACCCGAACTGGGTAATTTGCGGCATGTCTACGGAGTCCTGCGCGTGGCTGCCCGTCGCTCCCGGAAATCCGGCGCGTCATTGAGGCTCGGCGACCTTGCCGCGAGGGTCAGCGTCCCCCTGACGCCTCAGACGATACTGAGCACCTATGCCAGCCGGTTCACGATCGACACGATGCGGCGCGCCTATCGCCTGTTCGACGGCGACCTGACGCTTTTCCTGGTGTTCGGCGAGATCGCGCACTACAACATGTCGCGGGCGCTGCAGGCCTTCAGCGTGCAGGACGCCGCGGACTCCGCGCGCTGGAAGAAACTCATGCGGTCGCTGCCGGGGCGGAAGATCACGCCCTGCAACGCGCTGTCGATCAGTAACGCGACGGGCATGCCGCGGGAAACCGTGCGGCGCAAGGTCAAGGAACTGGAGAAGCGCGGCTGGCTCGTCCGGGAGGGAGCACGGAGCCTGACCCTCACGCCCCGCGCCATCGAGCAACTGGGCCCGCTCGGGCGCGCGATCATGAACGATTTCAGGGAAACCGCCCGGGTGATCCGCCTGCTGGACAACGCCTCGAGCGTGCAGCCCTTGCAGCGCGGACGGGCCGCTGGCGAAGACGCCGGCGTCGAGCCCAGGCCACGCAATTGAAGCGGTAGCCAGAATGAAATCCCACCCGGAGCCTCGCGACTCCGGGTGGGCCCGCCCGTCAGCAGCGGCCGTTCAGCTATCGTGCCGCGAACTCAGAATTCGTAGGCGGCTTCGATTCCGAACGTCAGCGGCTCGATGAATTGCTCGGTGTAGAGCCCAAGAGCCGCGAAGTTGATGCCGTAGACGTTGATATCCTCGTCCAGCAGGTTCCGGCCCCACAGCGTCAGTCGCAGCGACTCGTTGCCGATCGGGATCTCGCTCCAGCTCAACCGGGCATTCACGAGGTTGCGCGACGGCAGGATCTGCCGCGCGTACTCGTAGGGCACCTGCGGGCTGCCCGGAACGTTGACGTTGGCGCTCACGAGACCGGTCGTTATCGGCGCGGTGCCGGACTCGTCCTGGTAGTTGTACTGCAGGTAGAGGCCAAAGGCACCCATGTCCGTCCGGGCGAAGGTGTAGTCCATCGTGGCCGACACCTGGTTGTCGGGCGCCGAGCTCTTGGCGAGGTTGTTGGTATTGAGGCAGACCGGTGGCGTGGCGCCGGTGCAGGTCGGCGGGAACTTGTCGAAATCGCCGCTGATGTACGACCAGCCGAGACCCAGCGTCAGGTCGTCGATCGGCGCAGCCAGGACCTCGAGGTCCGTGCCCCAACGACTTGCCTCGCCGGCATTGACCACCGACGAGGTGGCAGTGTTGTTGGCGACCCTGATCACGGACGCCTGCAGATCGGTCCCTTCGTAGGTGTACCACGAGGCATTTACGCGCAGGCGCTGGTCCAGCCACTCGGACTTGACCCCGACCTCGAACTGCTCGATCGTTTCCTCGTCATAGGGATTATCGAAGATCTCGCCGTTGAAGCCGCCGCTGCGATAGGCGTCGGCGTAGCGGACGAAGCCATTGATGCCGTCGGTGAAACGATAGCTCACCGACGCGTCCATGCTCAGATTGTAGAAGTTCCTCTCGCGCGACAGCGCCCGCGCCGGCACGCTGCCGAACGGCGTCTGGTACGCGCCGTAGTCGTAGTCGATTCCTTTCTCTTCCTCGGTGTACCGGACGCCGGCCGTCACGACCAGCCGGTCGTCGAGCGCCGGCACGC
>JAGOXN010000039.1 GCA_018059685.1 Steroidobacteraceae bacterium
AGGTGCGACACTGCCCCGGGCACACGCCAGGCCATGTCGTGTTCTACTCGGCAAAGGACCGGCTGGCGTTCGTCGGTGACGTGCTGTTCGCCGGCTCGATCGGGCGCACCGATCTTCCCGGCGGCGACCTCGACACACTCGTTCGGGCGATCCGCGAGAAGCTGTTCCCGCTCGGCGACGACGTGCGCTTCGTGCCGGGGCACGGGCCGATGTCGACCTTCGGCGAGGAACGGCGCAGCAATCCATTCGTCGGTGACGGACGGTAAGCGAACAGGGGACATTCCGCTTTTCGTCAACGCGAAAAGCGGAATGTCCCCGCATCTACTCGCTCTTGCGGCGGCCGCGTTTCGACTTCACGCGGCGCTCGGAACCGTCGTAGGCGTCCACCGACACGCCGAAATCGCGCGCACGCCGCTGTCCATTACGCCGGTCCTCGAAGTGCCCGTAGCGGCAGGTGCATTTCGCGGCATTGCACTTCTTCAGCGGCAGGGTCGGCGCCTCGCGTGACAGGTAGCGCTTGCCGCGCAGTTCCTCCACGGCAGAACACGCGCGCTCGCCCGGGATCACGCACACCGCATGGTACGGCTTGGCCGGCTTCCGCGGGATGACGGCCGGCTTGACCTCGGGCTCCGTGCGCCCGAAGGCCGCCTTTGCGCGACTGAAGATGCTGCCAGCCACGGTCGAAACCTCGGACCGACCCAGTGCGAAGCCTACCGCCTGGCCGCACCCAGGGGATGTGACCGGCCTCGCAACCCACCGCAACCGCGGCGGCCGGGCGAGTCCGGACCGTGACCCGGTTGCTCCGCAGCCCTTGCCGGCCCCGCGGTGGGGGCCGAAACTCGCAGTATCGCCAGAAACAAGAGACCCGCATGGCCAGGTCCCGCCGGCGGCCGACCGAGGCGCCGTTCCAGTCCATCTACCGCCACGGCTTCGCACGCCTTGCCGTGGCCACCCCCGGCGTGGAGGTCGCCTCGCCGGCCTACAACGTGGCACAGACGCTGGCCCTCGCCCGCCGCGCCGCGGGGCAGCAGGCCGTGCTGGCCGTCTTCCCGGAACTCGGTCTCTCGGCGTACTCGAACGAGGACCTGTTCCAGCAGGACGCGCTGCAGGAGGCCTCCCTGGCGGCGCTCGACACGCTGGTCGAGGCGAGCCGCGACCTCCCGCTCGCACTGGTCGTGGGCACGCCGCTGCGGGCCGATGACCGGCTCTTCAACTGCGGCGTGATCGTACACCGCGGGCAGGTGCTGGGCGCCGTTCCGAAGTCCTACCTGCCGAACTACCGCGAGTTCTACGAGAAGCGCCAGTTCGCGCCGGCATCCCAGGCGCTCTCCCGCTCGATCCGCCTGCTCGGGCAGGAGGTGCCCTTCGGCAGCCACCTGCTGTTTGCCGCCTCCGACGTGCCGGGCTTCGTGCTTCACGTGGAGATCTGCGAGGACCTCTGGGTGCCGCTGCCACCGAGCACGCTCGCGGCGCTCGCCGGCGCGACGGTGCTCGCGAACCTGTCGGCCAGCGACATCACCGTCGGCAAGGCGGACTACCGCCGCCTGCTCTGCGCCTCGCAGTCTGCGAAATGCGTCGCGGCGTACCTCTACTCGGCCGCCGGGCCCGGTGAATCGACGACTGATCTCGCCTGGGACGGCCACGCGCTCGTCTACGAAAACGGCGAGCAGCTCGCGGAGTCCGCGCGTTTCCCGCTCGAGCCGGGACTGATCACCGCAGATGTCGACCTCGACCACCTGCGCCAGGAACGCGCACGTCTCACGAGCTTCGGCGACAGCGTGCAGGTTCACGCGGCGCAACTCGCGGATTTTCGCCGCGTCGAGTTCGCACTCGACCCGCCGCGCGCCCGCGTGCCCTTGCGGCGCCGCGTGGAACGCTTCCCGTATGTGCCCGCGACGCACACGAAGCGCGACGAGCGCTGTGCCGAGATCTATGACATCCAGGTCGAAGGCCTCATGAAGCGCCTCGCCGCGACAGGTCTCGCCAAGGTGGTGATCGGCATTTCCGGCGGCCTCGACTCGACCCAGGCGGCCCTCGTGGCAGTGCGCGCGTTCGACCGCCTCCGCCTGCCCCGAACGAACATCCTCGGCTACACGCTGCCGGGCTTCGGCACGAGCCGCCATACCTTCGACAGTGCGCACGCACTGATGAAGGTGCTCGGCATCTCCGCGGAGGAAATCGACATCCGGCCGTCCGCGGAACTGATGCTCCGGCACATCGGCCATCCCGCTGCGCGCGGCCAGCGCGTCTACGACGTCACCTACGAGAACGTGCAGGCGGGCGAGCGCACCTCGCATCTCTTCCGGCTCGCGAACCTGCACGGCGCGCTGATGCTCGGCACCGGCGATCTCTCCGAACTCGCGCTCGGCTTCACGACCTACGGCGTCGGCGACCACATGTCGCACTACAACGTGAACGCCTCGGTGCCCAAGACGCTCATCCAGCACCTGGTCCGCTGGCTCATCGAGACGCGGCAGTTCGACGATGCGACGGTCGCCGTGCTCGACCGCATCGTGAACACGCGCATCTCGCCGGAACTCGTGCCCGGCTCCGGCGAGGAACCCGCCCACTCCTCGGAGGCGGTGGTCGGCCCGTACGAGTTGCAGGACTTCAACCTCTACTACCTGAGCCGCTTCGGCTACCGCCCGAGCAAGGTGGCGTTCCTCGCGCATGCCGCCTGGGGCGCGCGCGAGGAAGGCGTGTGGCCGGACACCGTGCCCGAATCGGCGCGGCGCGAGTACGACCTCGCCACCATTCGCCACTGGCTCGAGGTGTTCCTGGAGCGATTCTTCCAGGGTAGCCAGTTCAAGCGCTCGGCGATGCCGAACGGTCCGAAGGTGGGCTCGGGCGGCTCGCTCTCGCCGCGCAGCGACTGGCGTGCGCCCAGCGATTCACCTGCGACGGTCTGGCTGGAAGAACTGCGTGCCAACGTACCGGGTGGCGCAGGCAGGCGCAGGCGCCGAGCCACTGCCGGCGACCGATGATCACCGGTGCACATGTACCGGCTGTCGCCGCGCGCCCCAGGTACCGGGTTGCGCCGCAAATACCCCCGGCACCGCAAGGCCGCACTCCGCGCACGAACCGTCGGACCTGAGGCCCCAGCGGCCGAGCCGGTACCAGTCGCGCTCGATCAGCAGCGTGCCGCAGCCCGGACACCACGTGCTGCCGCCCCTGCGGTCGTGGACGTTGCCCGTGTACACGTAGTGGAGCCCGTTGCGCAGCGCGATGCCCCTCGCGCGCGTGAGCGTCGCCGGTGGTGTCGGCGGCCGGTCGTTCATCTTCCAGTCCGGATGGAAGGCCGAGAAATGCAGCGGCACGTCGGGACCGAGTTGCCCGGCGATCCAGCGCGTCAACGCGTCGAGCTCCGCGTCGGAGTCGTTCTCGCCGGGGATGAGGAGAGTGGTGATTTCGAGCCACACCGGCGTCTCGCGTTTGAGGTACACGAGCGTCTCGAGCACGGGCGCGAGTTCCGCGCCGCACACCTTGCGATAGAACCGCTCGGTGAAAGCCTTGAGGTCCACGTTGGCCGCGTCGATCCAGCGGAAGAATTCCTCGCGTGGGTCCGGGCAGAAGTAGCCGGCCGTCACCGCGACCGTGCGGACGTCGGCTTCGCGGCAGGCCTGTGCGACGTCGATCGCGTATTCCATGAACACGGCCGGATCGTTGTAGGTGAATGCCACGCTTGCACTGCCGGTGCGCCGCGCGGCGGCGGCGAGTTCCAGCGGCGACGCCGAGTCGGCGAGCGTGTCCATCTCGCGCGACTTGCTCATGTCCCAGTTCTGGCAGAACCTGCAGGCCAGGTTGCAGCCCGCGGTGCCGAACGACAGCACCGCCGAACCGGGCAGGAAGTGATTGAGCGGCTTCTTCTCGATGGGATCGACGCAGAACCCGCTCGAGCGCCCATAGGTATACAGCTCGATACCGTCGCGGTCGCGACCGCGCACGAAGCAGAGGCCGCGCTGTCCCTCGTGCAGGCGGCAGCGGCGCGGGCAGACGTCGCACTGCACGCGGCCATCGGCGAGCCGGCGCCAGTACCGCGTAGGAATGGCCGTCGAGTCGGTATTCATACGGTTGCCGTCGGTTGCAATGGGCGGGATATTGACCCGGGATTCCACGGTCAAGGACTGGGCGCGAATCGCCCGACGAGACTCATGTTGAGCCCTGGAACCGGCAAATCAAGTGTGCGCATGCCGGCGGTCGCCGGCTCGTTCTACCCGCACGATGCGCAGGAACTCCGCAGGGCGGTGCGGCAGTTCCTGGACGAGAAGCCGGTCGTGGGCCCGTCACGCCTCCCCAAGGCGCTGATCGTGCCGCACGCCGGATATGTGTATTCCGGGACGGTCGCGGGCTGTGGTTACCGGCTGCTCGCGGTGCCGGGCGGCATCGTCCGCCACGTGGTGCTGGTGGGACCGAGCCATCGCGTGCCGATGCGCGGAATCGCCGTACCTTCGCACGATTTCTTCGCGACACCGCTCGGTGACGTGCCGATCGACCAGGCCGGGCGCCAGCGCCTGCGTGAACTCGGCCTCGCCGGGATCGCCGACGCGCCGCACGCCGGGGAGCACTCGCTCGAGGTCCAGGTTCCGTTCCTGCAGTCCGTGCTGCACGATTTCGACCTGCTGCCGCTCGCGATCGGACTCGCGCCGCCGGCGCAGGTGGCCCGCGCGCTCGAGGCGGTCTGGAACGGACCCGAGACCCTGGTGGTCGTGAGCTCCGACCTGAGCCATTACCACGCCTCCACGGAGGCGCGGCACCTCGACGAGCAGGCCTCGCGCTCGATCCTCGAGCTGCGCAGCGACCTCTCGGACGAACAGGCCTGCGGCGCGCGTGCCATCAATGGCCTGATGGAAGTCGCCCGGCTCAAGGGACTTCGCGTCGAACTCCTCGACCTGCGCAATTCCGGCGACACGGCGGGCGACCGCTCGCGGGTGGTCGGTTATGGCAGCTACGCCTTCTACGAGACTCGAGCCTGAGTCGCGCCGGTGGCTGATGCGAACTGCCTCGACGGCGATCGAGGCAGGTCTCGCGCAGTCCGGCACGACGGCGCCCGTGCTGGCGGGATTGCCCGCCGAGCTGCTGCGCGAGCGTGCGAGTTTCGTGACACTCACGGTCGGGCCCGAGCTGCGCGGCTGCTGCGGCACGATCGAGGCATGTCGGCCGCTCGCGGTCGACGTATGGCGCAATGCCCGGGCGAGCGCATTTGACGACCCGAGGTTCCCTCCGCTCGCGCGACGGGAGTGGGCGGGCGTGGCCGTCGAGGTCTCGGTGCTGTCGCCGCTCGAGCGCATCACCGCCGGGAGTGAAGCCGCACTGGTGCGACAGCTCATCCCTGGCGAGGATGGACTCCTCATGGCGTGGCGCGGCACACGCGCGACTTTCCTGCCGAAAGTCTGGCTGCAGATCGACGACCCGCGTGAGTTCGTCCTGAGGCTGAAACGCAAGGCGGGCTGGCCGGACCGGTTCTGGGCGACCGACCTCGAGACGTGGCGGTACCGCGCCGAGCAGGTGTCGGCCGAGCTGCCCTGAGCGATATTGCATCCATCACGGTCCGCGTGTAGTTGTGGGGGCGTGAAACCCGCGCCGCATCCGCTGACCGGCACCTGCTCGGCATTCGCCACTGCCGCAGCCATGCTGCTGTTGGCCTCGGCGGTCGCGCGCGCCCAGTCGAGCGAGGCAACGGCGACCCAGCCGCCGCCCCCGCCCCCGACCACGACGGCGACGCCTGTGGCGCCGGTCGCAACGGCCGCGACCTCGCGAGCCGACGTCTACGCCGAATTCCGCCGCCGCTACGAAGCCGGGGACCACGAGGGAGCCGTTGCGCTCGCCCGCCAGATCGTGGACCTCACCCTTGCGCAACCCGTTCCGAACCAGGAGGACCTGCAGATCGCGTGGATGAATCTCGCGACCTCGCAGTACCAGGCGGGCGACTTCGTCGGTGCCGAGGAGAGCTACCAGCGCGTGATCGACCTGATCGAGACCACGGGCCGGATGACGAACCCGCGCCTCGGCCGGGCCGTGGCCGGCCTCGCCATGACCTACCACGCCGGCGGACGGCACGACCTCGCCATCGAACCCTTTGACCGCGCGATCGCGCTCAGCCGCCGGACCGAGGGCCTCTTCAACGAGGACCAGCTGCCACTGCTCGAGCAGTACGCCGACTCGCTCGTCGAAGTCGACCGGCTCAAGGATGCGGTGACGGCACGCCGCTACGGCCTCCGGATCGTGCAGCGCAAGTACGGACCCGGCAGCCTGCGCTCGGCCGACGCGCTCGAGTCGATCGGCCGCTGGTACACGAAGGTCGGTGCCTACGAATCGTCGCGTGCGGCGCTGCATCGTGCACTGGAGATCATCGAGGCGGCCGAGGGGCCGAGCTCGCCGAAACTGATCGGGCCGCTCACGGCCTACGCGGACTGCGCCCGGCGCCAGCTGCGGGATCCGTCGCAGGACATGCTGGAAGAACACGACGAGGCGCGCAGCGCCATGTTTCACGACCCGCTCGCGCCGCCGACCAACGGCTTTTCGCCCGCGGCGGTCGCGGCGGACGCGGAGAACGCCCTCGAGCTCGCTGCCTCGATTGCGTCCCGACGACCGGAGGTGCAGCCCACGCAGCTTGCGGACGTGCTCACGCAGCTCGGCGACTGGTACCAGATCCAGAAACGGACGGACAAGGCGACCGAGCAGTACAGGCGGGCCTGGAAGGCCGCCCAGGGGGTGCAGCTCGCCGACGGCGCGCTCACGGAGGCGCTGTTCGGACAACCGGTGCTGCTCGATTACGAGGTGCCTGAGTTCTGGGACCGCTACGCGGCCCGCCCGTCGAACGAAATCGAGCTGCGTAACGTCGAGATCGACGTGACGGTGACAGCCGAGGGCCTGGTACGCGATCCGAAGGTCGTGACGGATGGAGGCGATCCGAAACTGTCGGCCCAGGCACTGCGCGCCGCGAACACCGCGCGCTACCGGCCGCGCTTCGAGAACGGCGAGCCCGTCGCGTCCCCGGCGACCCGCTTCAGCCAGCCGTTCATCGTCCTCCTGCCTCCGCCACCCACCGGGGGACCGAAGCCGCCCGCCTGAGTCTCAGGGCACCGGTTCGACCGTCGCGGGCGGCGCGGCCTCGGACTCGCGTGGCAACAGGCCGCGGACGATCGCCTGCTCGCGGAATTCCGTGGCGATCTTGGCGCCCGCGTCGCGCAGCGCGAGCGCCGTGGCCTTCTGCAGCGCGGGCTTGCCCTGGGTCGGCAGCCCCGCACTCGGTTCGCTGCCGTATCCGGTGAAGGTCCAGGATTCGAGCAGCTGGCCCTGGGGACTGTACCCGTTGATGCGGTACCTGAGGCTCACGGCGTACATGGCGGCCCCCGAATCGGCCGGCGTCACGAACGCGAAATCCTCGAGCACCGGCTCGAACACCGCACGGATCTCGGGGTCCGTGCGCGCACCGGCATCGGCCGATGAGACCGGCACGACCCGCGTGAACATCGCCGTCATCAGGCGCATGAAACCATCCGTCTGCCCCTGCCCGATCGCGATCGAGTAGGTCACGCCCGGCCGCTTTTCCTTGTAGACCTTCTCGCGAAACTCCACCGGGACGTGGACGCCGACGACCACCGGGATGCGCACCACGAGCGGCGGAGGGATCGACGGCCGCGCCTCGAACTCCGTCGAAGCACAGGACGCGAGCAGGGCGAGCGCCGGCACGAAGGCCACGCGCGACCGTCGAATGCGGCGGCCGGCCGCCTCGTGGCGTGGATGGATCATCGGCCATCGTCGCACGATTCCGCTCAACCCCGGTAGCTGCCCGGCTCGTTCAGGCCGACGAAGGTACCGCCGTTGCGCGCGCACAGGATCCGCATCAGCGTCGCGAAGCGCACGCTCGTGTACTGCGGTGCATCGGGCCGCACCGGGAAGCCGATGGAGTGGATGCGCACGCGCCGCTCGCCCGTGCGGTCCTCGCGATTGATCAGGTCCACGGTGCGCACCACCGAGTCGATCGACGACCCGGTGAACTCGTCCCCAAGCACATACAGGCTGATCTTGCGGCCCGTCCCATAGTACGTGCGGATCGCCTCCACGATGCCCTCGACCGGGCTCGAATTGCTGAACGGGAACCAGTTCTTCAGGCGCTCGAGCACGAGCCTGCGCTGTGCCGGCGTGTCGGGCAGCCAGCGTCCGCGGTAGGACGGGAACATGTAGCCGCCCTCGTCGCTCATGACCTGCCAGCCCTTCACCGTGGGATGGGCGTCGAGCACTTCCTGCATCTTGCGCAGCATCAGCGGCCACGCGTAGTTGGCCATGCTGCCCGAGGTGTCGATGATGAAGATGATGTACTCGCTGTCCACGGGCACGCCGCCGACGGGTGAATCGTCCCGGCGGCGGAACTGCGCGCCGAGCAGGCGCTTCATCTCCTCCGTGAGATTCTGCTGCGCGGAGACGAGCTGTCCCTCGATCTCGTTGGCGACCTCGGCCTCCTTGCGCGAGGACTCGAACTGCCCGCGCAGCGCACTCAGGTCCCCGCGCAGGCGCGCGATCCGCATCTGTTCCTCCGAGACCTGTATGCGCCGGCTCCTGAGCTCGCGGTTCAGCACGTCGCTGGTGCCGCGGATCTCGGCCAGTTCCTCCTGCAGCCTGAGCACCCGGCCTTCGAGATCTTCCCGCGACTTCTCGAACACCACGGGCTCGCCCACCTCGGTGAGCACCAGCAGCAGGATCACCGCGCCGAAGCCGCAGCAGATCGCGTCGAGGAACGACAGGCTGAAGACCTCTATGTCGCGCCGGCCAAGCCGTGAGCGCCTCATGGCCAGTCCTTCGCGGGGCTCATGAACGAGCCGTTGGTGCGCCGCGTCAGCGCCCAGAACGCACTCGGCGCGAGCGGGTCGCCTTCCATCGGCAGCAGGATCACGTTGACCGGGATGCCCGTGGGCAGGCGGCCGATCGCGCGCTCGAAGAGCTTGAGCCGTCCCTCGCCGTCGATCGTCTTGCGCAGGGCGGGCGCCGTCGCGCCCTGGGTGGGCAGCCCGTCGGTGACCAGGATGATGTTGTCGGGGCGCGGCGACAGCACCGTGACCACCGCGAAGGCATTCTCGAGGCTGGTTCCGTCCCGCGGGACCGTCTTGCGCAGCTCGCCTACCGCATCGGTCAGCGCCTTGGCATCGTCGCCCCCGAGCCACCGGCCCGCGCTTCCGGGCACGAGCGCCCGCGCCTGCGTGTTGAACGCGTAGACCTGGAACTGGGCCTTGGCCGGGAGTTGCGACGTGAGCCAGTCGACCGTGGCGACGGTGCGCCGCCACTTGTCGGCCGACATGCGTCGCACCTCCGGCATGTTGCGCAGCCGGATCACGTTGACCACTGACTCGTCCATCATGCTGGCGGACACGTCGACGAGGATCAGGATGCGCTGCCCGCCGACCTTGAGGCCCGTGAGGTACTGGCGGTCGCCGCTGCCGGTGAATCCCTTGATGCGCGCACCCGGCTGGCCCGGGCTCGGCGTGCCCGCGCTCAGCCGTCGAGTGCCCTCCTCCAGCGACTTGAGGTCCTGCTTCAGGCGCTCGATGGTCTCGCGTTTCGACAGCGTGTCCTTCTCGGCTTCCGCGAGCTGCTGCCTGAGACGCTCGGTTTCCTCGATGATGCGGTTGGCGAGGCCCTCGGCCGGCACGGCACGGTCCGAGCCCTCGAGCGAATTGCGCAGCACCACGAGATTCTTGTAGCCCTCGAGTACTTCCTCCTCGAGCCGGTTCACCTCCGCCTGCAGGTCGTCATTGCGCTGCTGCCGCTGCACGCCGGCCTGCGCGCTCAGGATCGTGTAGAAGAGCACCACCGCGCCGAACCCGCACGCGATGACGTCGAGGAACGACAGGCTGAAGACCTCCGTCTTACGCCGCGCCATCGTCGTCCACCTGCCGCACCAGTTCGCATTCGACGCCCGGGCTGCCGACCCGCAGCCGGTCCCCCGCGCGCAATTCGACGCGGCCGCTGATCCGCTCGCCATTCACGAGCGTGCCAAAGGTGCTGTGATCCTCGAGCCACACGCCGCCGTTCAGCCGCGCGAGCGTGCAGTGGGTGCGCGAGATGCCCGGCCCGGGGGCCACGACGATTGCGCGACGATCCTCCGGCACCGCCCACCCGAGCGTGAGCGGCCGCTCGCCCAGTGGATACGCGCGGCTCCGGTGCACGACGTGCGTCGGCCGCTCGGCCTCAGGCACCGCGACAGGGGCCGTCCCGGCACGCGACGACCCTGCGCGTCGAGGCACCGGCAGGTGCTGCATGAGCACGAGCCCGCCCCGTTCCTGGCGCAACACGCGCTCGAACGCCAGGGCGCCGAGCGCTGCGGCACCTCGCGGCAGCCGCGTCACCTCGCAGTCGCGTATCCCCGCCAGTCGCGCTTCGAGGCCCGGGAGCGCCGCCAGGCGGTGCGACAACCGCAGGTGCAACGGGCCACCCGTGGGTCTCGCCCGCTGCAGCGCATGGACGAGTCCGTCGTACACGCGCGCCACGGCGCTGCTGAAATCGACCTCCGCCAGCTCGATCGAGTGACTCATGCCGGCCGCCTCGATGTCGATCGCGACCGTCGGCGCGTTCGACAGTGCCGCGAGCCAGCCCGGCAGCCCATCGCAGATCCGCTGCTCGCTCGCCGCCTCGTGCAGCGGGTCGTAGCGCGTCTTGCGCACGAACGTCGCGGCAATGAGGTCGAGCCAGGCCTGCTGGAGCGCCAGCCAGCCGTGCTGCGGCAGGAGATCGAATCGCGTCCGGCGCAGCTCGACGCCATGGTCGAGCACGGTCAGCACGGATCGGTGCAGGGCCATCTCGAGCTGCAGCACGCTTTCGGGTGCCGGCTCGAGCGACGCCGCCGCGAGGCCCGCATCCACCAGGCCCACCGGCTCGAGGCCCGCCTCCCGTGCGATGCCGAGCAGCAGCCCGAGTTGCTCCCGGGAATACCAGGCGGGCGCCGCGACGAGCACCTCCGGGCCACGGGCGAGATGCGCCCTCGCAAGGCTGGTGAGCTGCGCGTAGGCGACTTCGGCGAAATTCGCCGCGGCCGGCATCGGGCGCGCGAGCGGCGCCGTGCCGAGATCCTGCCAGTGGTGGGTCGACGCGAACAGCGGCTTGAGCCGCGCACGGCGCGCAGCCGCGGCTCCGGTCTCGGGTTCCCGGCCGTCGAGCATCGCGAACCCGGGCTCTTCGGCCAGCAACTCGCCGTCGGCCGCGAGCAGCAGTCCGGCGTCGTTGATTTCGAGAGCCAGGGTCATCGGACGTCAGCGCACCTGCATGTGCCGGATGAGGTTGCGGTCGAGGTAGGTCTCGCAGTCGAGGACCAGCCGCTCCTGGGCGAGCTGCAGCTGGTGCAGCAGGAACATCAGCACGATGCTCAGGAGCAGCGCGACGAGCGTCGAGTTGAAGGCCGTGCCGAGGCCCTCGGTCACACCAGAGACGTCACCGGTGACCGCGCGATGCGCCTCGCCGAGCGCGTCCCCGATGCCGCGAACCGTGCCGATGAATCCGATCGCCGGTATGGCCCAGGCGATGTAACGCAGCATCGACAGCTCCGAGTCGAGCCGATCGGCTTCGGCGGCACACACGGCGCGCGAGGCGTCCGAGACGTCCTGCACGTGTCGCGTCGCGCCGAAGCGATGCAGGGCCGCGAGCAACGCTCTCGGCAACAGGCACTCGCTGTCCGCGGGCGGCATCGCCTCGAGCGTGCGCGCATACTCGCGGGTGTCCTCCGGAAGGATGCGCATGCCTTCCGGCACCTGCACGATGTCGCGCTCGAGCAGGCGCCGCTCGCGCCGCGAGTGGACGCTCTTGTAGGCAATGATGGCGAACGCCCAGAGCGCGAGGATGATCTCCGATTCCTGCTCCCAGTCCTTGAGCACGACGTACATGGAGCGCGTCGCGACGAAGTCGGGGTCCTTCTTCATTGCGGCGCGCTGCTCGGCGAGCACGGCCGCCGCCCTCGGTCGCACGATCGTCACGTACACGGCATGCACGACGATGGTGATGATGATCAGCGCGAAGGCGCTGAAGAGCAGCTCGCTCGGTGCTCGGGGCTTGAATCGGGCCATGCGGGATCGCTCTCCGGTTACTCAGATGTCCACGGGAAATGAAACGTCGAAATCGGCGCGCACCTTCTCGGTGGGCTCGAAGCGGCCCGGCGTCGTGCCGACGACCCCCGGTGTCCTCTCCGTCGTACCCTCCGTCGCGGACTTCGCGGGCCCGGAGGCTGCCCGGTCATCGGCTCCGACGGGTTGCGCCGTGCCCTTCGCCGGGGCACTCACGGCGGGAACCGGCTCGCCGACGGGAGTGTCCGGTTCTGCAGCCGGCGCGCGCGCGGTGCCGTCGGTGCGCTCCGCAGCAGGCGATTCGACCGTCCTCGCAGCCTCCTGTGCGCGCAGCACGCCGGCCAGCGCGAGACACGCGGCGAACAGCATCAGCGCCCGCCGCAGGCTCGCCCTACTGCGCATGACGCGCGATGCGGAATCCGAGGTCATTGCGCCTGCCATCCCCGTAATCGCGGAACGCGACCCTGAGTTCGGTGACCGCAGAGTGCTTCCAGCTCGAGCCGCGGATGACCCGCAGCGCGCCGTCGCCGGCCGCCACGGGGTCGACCGCCGTCGCGGTGCTCGCGGGCTGGACAGTGTAGACATCGTGCGCCCACTCGGCGACGTTCCCGCCGAGGTCGAAGAACCCGGCCGGATTCGGCGCGAAGCTGCCGACCGGCGCCGTGGCGGCGTAGCCGTCATCGAGATCCGGCAGGAACGTCGCGACGAGCGGCTGGGCGTTGCGGTCCGCGAAGTTCCCCGCGCCCGCCGGTACGGGCAGTGTGTCGCCCCAGGGGTACTTGCGCATGACGCCGTCGGCGCCGCGCGCGATCCATTCCCACTCGGCCTCGGTCGGCAGGCGGTAGCCGTTGGTGACCGGCACGACCGGCACGAGCTTGCCGCCCCGGTTCTCGTACGCAGGCGTCAGGCCTTCCTCCGTGCTCAGCCAGTTGCAGTACGCCGCCGCATCCTGCCAGGACACGTTGACCACCGGCAGGGCATCGAGGTCGAGGGTCGTCTGCAGGATGAATCCCGAGCGATGGCTGGAACGGAATCGGCGGAACTCGGCGTTGGTGATCTCACGTGGCGCGACGTAGAAACGGCGCTCGAGACGGACCGCACGCTGTGCCTCGTTGGCGCGGCGTCCCGCCTCGCGCCGCGGGCTGCCCATGGTGAAGCTGCCCGCCGGGACGAGCTTCAGTTCCTGTCCGGTCTTCGTGCGCAACACCGGCGGCAGTGCGATCATGCCTTCGACTGCGCCCTGCGCCGCGGTCGTCCCGGCGGCCGTCGCTGCGGTCGACGGTACGGCCGGGATGCCCGGCAGGAGCGTCACCTCCAGGTTCTGCGCGAGCCCGGGTCGCGGCGTCACGGTCGTGCGATGCGGCACGTAGCCCGGCTTGCGGATCTCGATCGCATGGGCGGTCGACGGGAGCCGCAACGTCTGGCTGGCCGTGCCACGATCCGTACCGTCGACGAGCAGGCGCGCATCCGCCGGATTGGCGCGCACGATCACCTCGCCGAGGATCGCCTCGAGCGACACCTCGACGGTCACCCGGCCGCCCGGCGCGACCCTGGCCGACCGCGTTGCGGACTCGTAGCCATCCCGCGCCACGGCGACCAAGTGCTCGAGGTCGGGACTGACGTCGACTTCGAGCGGGGTGCGGCCGCGGTACGCACCGCCCACGGT
>JAGOXN010000040.1:0-6353 GCA_018059685.1 Steroidobacteraceae bacterium
AGTCGAGCAGTTCCTCGGCCGTTGCGAAGCTGCTGGCGTTGACCGTTGCAGGCAGCAGGTCCGGGAACAGGTACCACTCCCGCGTCGCGTCGAGCACGAACTGCTTGCGGGCGGTCTCCCCGCAGGCCGCACTGCTGTCACCGCCGCCGCGACCTCCACCACTGCTGCCGCCGCACCCCCCCAGAATCGTGACGGCGGCGATCAGCGCGGTCATGAACACGCGACCAGTCATTCCCTGTCCGTGAGGTGAGATGAGGTTACGCATATAACGTATTGTAAATACTGGATATCTGGTGGTCGAGTGTGCGCGACATGGGCCGGCATCGGCCGGCATCGGCCGGCCGGCGCCCAGACGGGCTTCGCGCGGATGGTAGCGCAGGTGGCGCCAGGCGGCCGGCTTTAAGCCGATCCGGGTGACATGACGCTCAGGACTGCCACGAAGTGACACGCGACACCGGCGAGCACGAAGACGTGCCACGCGGCGTGCGTGTAGCGGCGGCTCTTCCACAGGTAGAAGGGCACGCCAGCCGTGTAGGCGAGCCCGCCCGCGATGATCCAGGCGATCTCGTGGCTCGTCAGGGCGTGCATCAGCGGCCGCGCCGCGACGACGCCGATCCATCCCATGGCGAGATACATCAAGGTCGATGCGAGGTGAAAACGCACGCCGAGCGTGGTCTTCGCGAGGATGCCCACGGCGGCGAGACCCCACACGATGCCGAACAGGGTCCAGCCCCACGTACCGCGCATCACGCCCAGGGTGAAGGGCGTGTAGCTGCCGGCGATGAGCAGGTAGATCGCCGAATGGTCGAGAAGGCGCAGCCGCGCCTTGGCGCGCGGCGCCTGCACGGCGTGATAGAGCACGGATGTCGTGAAGAGCAGGAGTGCACTCGCGCCGAAGATCACGCCGGAAGTCAGTCTCCAGGCATCGCCCGCGACTGCGGCCGTGACCGCCAGCAACGGGATGGCGGCGAGGCTCGCCAGGATCCCGACGCCGTGCGTCAGCCAGTGTGCGACTTCCTCACCCGGTGAATACGGTGCGCTGGATCTCATGGCGGGGCCATTCTAGCGCGGGTCGCACCGCCGTGGCGCCGAATGGCGCCTCAGGCGGCGGCCAGCGCCTGGTCGAGGTCCGCGACGAGGTCGTCGACATGCTCGATGCCCACCGACAGACGCACCATGTCCTCGCTCACGCCGGCTCGCTCGAGTTCCGCCGCATTGAGCTGCCGGTGCGTGGTGCTGGCCGGGTGACAGGCGAGGGACTTGGTATCGCCGATGTTCACCAGTCGCGTGAACAACTGCAGCGCGTCCTGGAAACGTGCGCCGGCCGCCCGTCCGCCGTCGATGCCGAAGGTCAGGATTCCGGAAGCCCGCCCCCCCATGTACTTCACCGCGAGGTCGTGGCTCGGATGGTCGGGCAGGGCCGCGTAGTTGACCCAGCGTACCTTGGGGTGCTCGCGCAGCCGCCGGGCGATCGCGAGCGTGTTGTCGCAGATGCGGTCCATGCGCAGTGCCAGCGTCTCGATGCCCTGCAGCACGAGGAAGCTGTTGAACGGCGAGATGGCCGCGCCCATGTTGCGCAGCGGGACGACGCGCGCCCTGCCGATGTAGGCGGCAGGCCCGAAGGCCTCGGTGTAGACGACGCCGTGGTAGGAGACGTCGGGCGTGTTGAGGCGCGGGAACTTCTTCGCGTGCTGGCTCCAGGGAAACTGGCCGGAATCGACCAGCGCGCCGCCAATGCTCGTGCCGTGGCCGCCGAGGTACTTCGTGAGCGAGTGCACGACGATGTCGGCACCGTGCTCGAAGGGGCGGCAGAGGTAGGGCGTGGGAACGGTGTTGTCCACGATCAGCGGAATGCCGTGGCGATGCGCGATCTCGGCGAGCGCGCCGAAGTCCGTCACGTTGCCGGCCGGATTGCCGACGGACTCGCAGAAGATCGCGCGGGTGTTCGCATCGATCGCACGCTCGAAGGACGCCGGGTCGCGGTGGTCGCCGAACTTCACTTCGAGTCCGTACTGCGGCAGCGTGTGTGCGAACAGGTTGTAGGTGCCGCCGTAGAGCGCCGAGGAGCTGATGATGTTCTGGCCGGCCTCGGTGATCGTGAGCAGAGCGTACGTGATCGCCGACTGGCCGGAGGCGAGCGCGAGCGCGCCCACGCCGCCCTCGAGCGCCGCGACGCGCTTCTCGAGCACGTCGGTCGTCGGGTTCATGATGCGGGTGTAGATGTTGCCCGCGACCTTGAGGTCGAAGAGGTCGGCGCCGTGCTGCGTGTCGTCGAACGCGTAGGAGGTGGTCTGGTAGATCGGGACCGCCGCGGCCTTGGTGGTCGGATCGGGCGCATAGCCGCCGTGGACGGCGATCGTCTCGAGTTTCATGGGGCGTTCATCCGTAGCAATGGAAGGACCGGCGCAGGCAGGAGCCAGGACCGGGCCGCATGCAAGGGTACGCGGCCCGGCTTCCCAATCATAAAGAACCGGCGGTTATGCGCCTAGAACGCCGCGGAGAACTGCAGCCAGAGCTTCGTCGTGTCGGTGGCGAAGTCGTCCGCCTGGTAGTCCGCGAACTTGAGCAGCGCCTCGTAGTTCTTCTTGCCGCCGAACTTGTAGGCGGCCGAGGCATTCCATTCGCTGCCGTAGTCCTGATTGAAGGCTTCCGCCTGGAAGTCGTGCCAGACGAGCTGCAGCGCGAGTGCGCCGAAGTTCGCCGTCGCGCCGAGGTACAGGTCCTCGACACCGCCGCGCGGCGTGGTGAGGAACTTGTCCGCCCAGCCCTGGAAGGCGTGAAGCGTCGCGAGCGGGGTCTGGAAGGCCTGATTCGGCTCGGTGTCCCCGCTCAGGACCTCGTAGCCCGCCTTGACGCCGAACGAGCTCATCGCGTAGCCCGCTTCGAGCAGGTAGTAGTCGGCGGAAAAATCGTTCGGATTGTCGGCGTATTCAGTCTGGTACGCATAGGAAGCGATCCAGTTCGCCTTCGACTTGTTCGCGAACTCGTGCGCACCGGTCCAGTGCACGCCGTAGGTGCTGCTCGAGAGCGCCAGCGCATTGTCGAAGTCGAGCAGGTAGGCGAAGCCCGTCAGTCCGCCGAAGCGGCCGAGATCGGCCTTGCCGTTGAACGCGTGGGAGTCGCCGTGGTAGTTGGCCGGCTGCGAGCCTTCATCGGGGCCCGAGACGCGATTGACGTTGTGCAGGTACGAATACTGCAGTTGGGTCTTCGCGAGCGCCGAGGTCTTGAGCGTCAGGGCGTCGTAGGTCTGCTCGTTCTGGCGCCAGCCGACGTTGCCGATGAACCGCTGGTTGTCGAGCGTGATGCGCTGCCGGCCGAGCAGGCCCGCGAAACTGCCCGCCTTGTACTGCAGGTAGGACTGGTTGATCTCCGTTCCCTCGGGATCCACGACGGTCGGTCGGTCGGTGACCCCGTTCGTCGTACTGTTGTAGGCATCGTCATCGCCGATGACGGCGACGTTGTCGGCCTCGACGAAGGCGCTCAGGCCCTGCCACTCTGCCGTCTGGTAGTTCAGGCGCGAGCGCAGCGTCGATGCGTTCGCATCCTTCGAGAAGGGCTCCTGGTCGACGTTCTCGAAGCGATAACGGAAGTCGAGGTGCGCCTTGCCGCCGGTGATGGCATCGGCGATCGACGCCGGCGCGGCGGGCGCCGCTGGCGCGGGTTCGGCAGCCCGTGCTCCGGCTGCGGCCAGTACGAGTGCGATCGACGAACAGAGGAGTCCGCGGCGGCTGACTTGTGTCATGGCATCTCCTGGATGGGGCGCAACAATGCTTGAGTGCCCCGTTTATACTGCGTATTGTGCACTGCAACGAAACAGGTGTCCTTGACTCACGTCAATCGACTGTAAGTCAATGAATAGATTGCTATTCATAGTCGCTGCGGTGTGTGCCACGGCGTCCGTTTCCGAAGCGGAAACGACGGCTGTCCCGGCGCCGGAGGATGGCGCGCCTGACGGACTCGAGACGGTCACCGTCTACGCGCGACGGCTCGTGCCGATCACGCGCGTCGCGGCCACGGTCACGGCCATTTCTCGCGAAACGCTGCAACGCACGCTGGTGTCGGACGTGAAGCAGCTCGTGCGCTACGAACCGGGCGTGAGCGTGCGCAGCGACCCGTTCCGCTTCGGCCTCGACACGTTCGCGGTGCGCGGCGTCGGTGGCAACCGCGTGGCGGTGGAGATCGACGGCATTCCAGCGGCGGGCGGCTTCGCCATTGGAGCCTATTCCGACTCCGGCCGCAGTTTCGTGGATCCCGCATTCATCGAGCGTGTCGAGGTGCTGCGCGGCCCTGCATCGTCGCT
The DNA here is from genome assembly GCA_018059685.1 of Steroidobacteraceae bacterium. Lineage (GTDB taxonomy): Bacteria > Pseudomonadota > Gammaproteobacteria > Steroidobacterales > Steroidobacteraceae > RPQJ01. The sequence continues at coordinate 4,301 of JAGOXN010000040.1, forward strand.
CTATGGCAGCGACGCGATCGGCGGTGTCGTGGCAATGAGCACGACGACACCACGCAGCCTGCTTGCAGCCGGCGACGGTCCGGCGGTGCGCGTGGAGACCGGCTATGCGTCGCAGGACGAAGGTTGGCACGCCGCCATGACAGGTGCCGGCTCATTGGGCTCGACGCAGGTGCTGTTCGGCTACGCACGACGCGAAGGCAGCGAACTGGACACGGCCGCGGATGTGGCCCCGAACCCGCGTGACTACACGGCGGACAGCGTCCTCGGGAGAATCGCCGTCCCGGCCACGCCCGGCGGGCCCCTGACGATCACGGCCGAGGGCGGCCGGGTCGGGCAGGATACAGCGGTTGATGCGCTGCTCGGCACGCCGCCACGATTCCTGAACACGACGGTCCTGCTCGGCGACGACACGGTGGAGCGGTTCCGCCTGGATCTCGGCCAGCAGCTCGATCGCAGCGGCTGGTTCGACAGTGCCGAGTGGCGGCTCTATTGGCAGGGCACCGACACGCAGCAGGATTCGTTCGAGCAGCGACGGGCCGTGCCGCCCCGCACGCCGCCACTGCAGATCGTGCGCGAGTTCCATCTCGAGGATCGCAGCTACGGACTGGAGTTCACGGCGGTGCGCGAAGTCGACGGTGGTTCCTTCGACCACAGCCTGGTGTATGGCTTCGAGGCCGCGGAGTCGACCATCGAGGAACTGCGCGACGGCCTGCAGACGAACCTCGACACGGGCGCGAGCTCGCCGACGATCCTCGGCGAGACGATGCCGCTGCGCGATTTCCCGATCACCGACCTTACGGAAGTCGGGGTCTTCCTGCAGGACGAGATCGGCGCAGACGGGGGCGCCTGGTCGGTGATCCCGGCGCTGCGCGTGGACTATTACCGCCTCGATGCGAAGATCGACGGCATTTATCGTGCGGCCAACCCCACGGTGCCGGTGGTCGGCCTCGACGAAGTATCGCTCGCACCCAAGCTCGGTGCGACGTACCAGTTCGGCACGAGTGCCACGGCGTTCGTACAGTACGCGAGCGGGTTCCGCTCGCCGCCGCCCGAGGACGTGAACATTGGATTCGAACTGCCGCTGCTCAACTACCGGGCCATTCCGAACCCCGACCTGAAGCCGGAGCGCAGTGACGGTTACGAGGCCGGGCTGCGCTGGCGCAGCCCGGCCGTACAGCTCACCGCGAGTGCGTACTACAACGATTACCGGGACTTCATCGAATCGCGGGTGAACCTCGGCCCGGATCCGGCCAGCGGCGTCATCCAGTTCCAGTCGCAGAACATCGCCGAAGCTCGTATCTACGGAGCCGAGCTGAAGGCGACCGTGGAGGCGGACGAGTTCGCCACGGGTCTCGATGGCTGGACCGGCCGCCTGTCCATCGCGTGGGCGCGCGGCGACGATCTCGTCAACGACGTGCCGCTCAACTCGGTGGATCCGGCCACTGCCGTTGCGGAAGTCGCATACGCATCGACTTCGGGACACTGGGGCAGCCAGCTCGTGATGACGGCCGTCGAAGCGAAGCGTGACGTCAACGACTCCGTCGTCGACACCTACGAGACCGATGGTTACGTGACGGTCGACCTGCTGGCTCAGATCGATCTCGGTCGTGGCCTGCGGCTCAAGGCCGGTGCCTTCAACGTCTTCGACGAGGAGTACATCGAGTGGGCGGACGTGCGCGGCCGGCCCGCCGGGGACCCGCTCATACCGTATTACACTCGCCCGGGACGCAACTTCTCGCTCACGCTGCACTGGAGCTACTAAGCGTAAGGCGTGCCGTCGCGCCGCGTGTACTGCTGCGGTGCCCCCGGCGGATTCCAGAGCAGGTCCACGTCGGGATAGGTCACCGCGTCGGCTGCATCGCGATTGCTGATCTCGAGGTAGACGGCCGGCACCGTGCCGCGGTCAAGTGCAGGTTGCAGCGGCGTCATGGCTCACCTCCGGTGGATCGTCCTGCCATCATAAAGAAAGCGGCCCTGGACCTTGCGGGCCAGGGCCGTAAGCGAGCCCTCACAAGGCTCACGCAGGGAGGAACCTTCAGTACACGTCGCCCAC
>JAGOXN010000040.1:6453-11023 GCA_018059685.1 Steroidobacteraceae bacterium
CATGGCTCACCTCCGGTGGATCGTCCTGCCATCATAAAGAAAGCGGCCCTGGACCTTGCGGGCCAGGGCCGTAAGCGAGCCCTCACAAGGCTCACGCAGGGAGGAACCTTCAGTACACGTCGCCCACGGTGTTGTGGACGTTGAACTTGCCGGTCGGCGTGACGATGCGCGGGTCGTTGATCACCTTCTTCAACTTCAGCGTCTTGTCGTCCACGATGACCAGCGCCGACTTCTGGTCCTTGCCGTTCCACACCGAGAACCACACCTCGTCGCCCGCCTCGTTGAACTCGGGCTGCACGACGCGCTTGGGTCCTTCGCCGAGGTTGGCCCACTCGGCGATCGGCAGCACCTTGAAACCGCCGTCGAGGTTATTGATGTCGAACACGGCGATGCTCTGGCTGATCTTGGGATCCGGGTTGAGCGTGGTGTCGACGTAGAGGTGCGTCGACTTCGGGTGGGTCTTCACGAACAGCGAACCGCCGCCCTGGCCCTTCAGCACGCGTACCACCTTCCAGGCATGATCCCCGTGCTTCTCGGGGTCGGTGGCGATCAGCGTGATCTTCTCGTTGCCGAGCGCGCTCGTCGCCCACACCGGCCCGTACTGCGGGTCGATGAAGTTCGCGCCGCGACCCGGATGCGGGATCTTGTCGACGTCGATCAGGGCCACGAGTTTCTGGTCCTTCGAGTCGACCACGGCAACCTTGTTCGACTGGTTCGCGGCCGTGAGGAAATAGCGCTTCGAGACGTCCCAGCCACCGTCGTGCAGGAAGCGGGCCGCGCCGATCGTCGTCGTCTTGAGGTTGTTGATGTCCTCGTAGTTGACGAGCAGGATCTGCCCGGTTTCCTTCACGTTGACGATGAATTCGGGATGCTGGTGCGAGGCGACGATCGCCGCCACGCGCGGCTCCGGATGGAATTCCTGCGTGTCGACGGTCATGCCGCGCGTCGAGACGACCTTGAGGGGCTCGAGCGTGAGGCCGTTCATGATCGTGTACTGGGGCGGCCAGTAGGAGCCGGCCACCGCGTACTTGTCCTCGTAGCCCTTGTACTTCGAGGTCTCGACCGAGCGCGCCTCGAGCCCGACCTTGATCTCGGCGACCTTGGTCGGCTTGTCGAAGTACAGGTCGATCAGGTCGATCTTGCCGTCACGGCCGATCGTGTACACGTAGCGCCCGGAGTGCGACAGGCGCGAGATGTGCACGGCGTAGCCGGTCTTGATGACGTTGATGATCTGCTTGGTGTCGCCGTCGACCAGCGCGACCTCGCCCGTGTCGCGCAGCGTGACCGCGAAGACGTTGCGGAGGTTGATCTTGCTCTGCTGGGTCGCCGGGCGCTGGTCGACCGGGACGATCAGGTTCCAGCTCGCCTTGATCTCGGGCATCCCGAACTCGGGCGGCCGCGGGGGTTCGTGCTGCACGAAGCGGGCCATGATGTCCACTTGCTCCGCGGTGAGCTCGCCCGACTTGCCCCAGCTCGGCATACCGGCCGGCGATCCCTGGTTGATGAACACCTTGAGGTACTCGGTGCCCTTCTTCTGCGTGATGTCCGGCGTGAGCGGCTTGCCGGTCGCGCCCTTGCGCAGCACGCCGTGGCAGCCCGCGCAGCGCTCGAAGTAGATCTTCTGCGCCACCTGGAACTCGGGCTCGGTCATGTTCGGCGCGCCGGGGGTCACGAGGATCTTGACGCCTTCGGCGCCTGCCGGGGACGGTGCGCCCGCGTATTTGAGCTCGGAGGTCGTCGTCGGGTGCTGTGTCGGCGAACCGGCCGTCTTCGGTTCCTTGGCGGCCTGCGCGCGGACGGCGGCGACCTGGGCGACGCTCACTGCGCCGCCCTCGTTGCCCCAGGAGTTCATCGCGTAGGTGAGCGCGTCGGCGATTTCCTGGTCGGAGAGCTGCGTCATCGCCGGCATGATCGAATTGAACTTCACGCCGTTCACGACGATCTCGCCCTCGAGCCCGCGCACGACCACGCCGACGGCGCGTTCCTTGTCGCCGAGCAGGAAGTCCGAGCCCGCGAGCGGCGGGAAGGCGCCGGGCAAGCCCTTGCCGTCGGCCTGGTGGCAGGCGAGGCAGGTCGTCTGGTACACGGTTTCGCCGGTCTTGACCTGCGCGGCGACGCCGCCGGCGCCGGCGACCTCGGCCTGGTGCACCTGCGGCGCAGCGGCGCTGGCCGAAGGCGCCTGCGCCCACGCCGTGGCGACAAAGGTGAACGTACCCGCGACGGCCAGCGCGACGGCTGCCGGTGCGCGGAGACCCGGTTTCGACTTCATGCGTTGCTCCATAACTTCAAGACTTGGATAAAAGGGGGCGAGCGCAGGGCTCGACAATGGCACGGACACTATGTGCAACGATCCGCGAGCGCCTTGACCTCGGTCAATCCGGGATCGCCGCAGGTCGGCGAGCACTCGCGCGGGTTCAGTCCGGGCTGTCCAGTACCGCAAGAAACTTCTTGCGATCAGGCACTTGCAGTACGCGGCCGTGCACCGCGATGGCGCCCGCGTCAGACAGGTGGCGCAGGATCCGGGACAGGGTTTCGGGTTTCATCGACAGGCGCGAGGCGAGTTCCTGCCGCGACTCCTGCAGCGTGATCTCGACCGGGCCCGGCGCCTCGTGCGGCAGCCGCGCCTCGATGAGTCGCACCAGGCGGTGAGTGGCGCTCTCCAGGGTCAGGTATTCGATCTCCCGCAGGCGCATGTGCAGTCGCCGGCTCAGGTGCCCAAGCATGCGCAGGCAGGTCTCCGGGCTCTCGCGCAGGATGGCGAGGTAGGTCGAGTTCGAAAACCTGGCCACCCGCGACCGTAGCGCAGCGACGGCGGACACGGGGTAACCGGCGGCCTCCATGAACATGACCGCCTCGGCAAAGCTGTGGCCGGGCGCGAGGATCTCGACGATCTTCTCCTCCCCCGACTTCGAGTACAGGACGAGGTTCACCTGACCTTCGAGGACAATGAAGAACGACTGGGCCGGCTGTCCGCGGTCGAACAGCAGTTGTCCGGCCTCGTATTCGTCCACGTGGGTTGCGGCGAGGAGGCGTTGCAGTTGGCCCGGCGACAGGCCTGCCAGCAGGTGGTGGTCGCGTATCGCAGGAAACTGCGTGACGTCATTCAGCATGAAGGCACCGTAGCAGGCGCGGCTGGGCGGGGGAATACGTGTCCTGCGCGGGTGTCCCGGCCGCGGAACCGCCCGGCGTCGGGGGTGCTCGGGGTTCGGGCGGACGATGCGGTGCAGGACGACCGGTTGACCCTGCGTCCGGCCACCTGATGCGCCGGCGGGTACTCAGGATGACAGGCCCGCCAGGAACCCGAGCGGGTCGCGCGTGCGCGCGACGCTCACGAGGAAGAGGACCGTCGCGAGCGCGGCGACGAAGGCGACGACCCGGACCGGTCTGGTGCGGCCGCGCTTGAGCGCGATGCTGCCGAGTACGATGTAGACGACGAGCAGCACGACCTTCGTCGTGAGCCAGGCCTGCACGAACGGATACTGGTGCACGATGATGGTCAGCATCACCGCGGACGCGAGCAGCACGGTGTCCACGACATGCGGCAGGATGCGCAGCGGCAGGCTCCGCAGCAGTGGTGCGCCGGCGAGCATCAATCCTCCACGCAGCACGAACAGGGCGATCGTGAGGATTGCGCAGCCGATGTGAATCATGCGCAACGGCAGGTAGTACTCAGTCATCCTGGCCTTCCGTCGATACGCGGGGCGAGGTAGATGCGTGCGTGTCGCGTCCCCCACACGGCGAAGGCGAGCAGCCACAGCGCCATGCTGCACAGGAGCAGGTGCCGCACGACGGTCGGTGCGGTCACGAGCTCGCTCGCGACGCGCGAGGCCGCGGCGAGCTGCACGCCGGCGAAACAGGCGACGGCGATCCGGTCCATGTGCAGCGGCCGGCCCGAATGCCCCATGGTCACCCGCGTGACCATGGCGACGAGCATGCTCGCGAAGAATCCGATGCCGAGCGCGTGCACGGGCGCGCGACCGAGGGACCACTCGCCGGTGAATGCGAAGCTCGCATCGCGTGCGAGCTGCAGCAGCAGGGCGACCGGCAGCCAGGCGAACCCCGCGTACAGGGTCCAGAGGAGCGCGTTGCCACGCGAGCGCAGCGAAGTCCAGCGCACCGCGCAGGTCACGGCCAGGATCAGCAGAGCCGTATCCACCGGCACGAGCAGGACCAATGCGCCCGCCGTGCCGAGCAGCAGCCGCGCGTAGACGAGCGCCACGACGGCGACGAGGACCCAGTTCGGCCGCCAGGCGACGTAGCCGGGCACGACGCCCTGCGAGAAGAACGGCACCATGCGGTGGCAGACCGCGAAGAACACGGGAAGCAGGAATCCCCAGAGCGCCGTGCGCACGGCGAAGTGCAGGGCGGTGTCGTCGGCGGTCCACAGGCCGAAGGCGAACCCGAAGGTCGCGACGCATCCGACGCACAGGGCGATGCTGGTCACCACGGCGTGCGACACGATCTTTTCCGCATCGATGAGCACGCGGAGAAGGGCCACGAGGCCCGTGACGAGGCCCGCCCCGGCGAGCATGCAGGCCGCGAGCTGCAGCACGAGTCCGGTGTGCACGCC
>JAGOXN010000040.1:11123-13706 GCA_018059685.1 Steroidobacteraceae bacterium
CCACGGCGTGCGACACGATCTTTTCCGCATCGATGAGCACGCGGAGAAGGGCCACGAGGCCCGTGACGAGGCCCGCCCCGGCGAGCATGCAGGCCGCGAGCTGCAGCACGAGTCCGGTGTGCACGCCGGCGATCCAGGCGGGTGTCGCGGTCGCGAGCAGTGCGCCCGTCGCGACGTAGGCGCCACGCGGTACCTCTGGTCCGTTCATCCAGCGTGGGTAGGTCGTGAAGAGAAAGCCGAAGAAGAACGCGGGAAAGACCACGAACAGCATGAGGAAGCTGTGCGCCCAGATCGGCGCCACCCGCAGGTCGAGCGCGTAGAGCGGTGCGCCCGTGAAGCGGGCGGCGAGGTGGAGTGCCCACCAGGCGCTGGCGAATGCGAGGTTCAGCAGCCCGCAGAGGAACATCGTGCGGTGCGGCGCGGAGGTGAGAATCGCTCCGCGCGAGCTTGCGGCCGGTGTGTCGCTCATGGGGATTGGCCTGATTCTCCCATGCCCGGCGCCGGAAGGGGTACATGCATGCTGCTGCGCGGCCGCGGGTGGTGTCTCGCGGGGTTCCTTCCGGCCCTCGAGCGTATCCGGAGTCGCCCCGCGGCGGTTACAATTCGTGCCGAGGGAGCCGCGCTTTGACTGATACGCCAGCAGCGCGTGGTCAGGCGGACCCGCGGTCGAGTCCGCGGGCAGCGGGCATGCGCGCGACGGATTCGAGCCAGCCCGGCACCCTCGTCCGCCTGGCGAATGCACTCGTCGCGCTGGCATTCGTCTCCCTCGCGCTCGCGGCGTACTGGCCGATGACCCGGCTCGTCGACCTCCACCGCGCCGATCTCGGCATCAAGGGCGAGTGGATCGGCGGTCATGCCAAGCGAATTACGGAACTCGTTCCGAACGGCGTGGCCGATCTCGCGGGCCTGCACGTCGGTGACGTGCTCGAGTTCGACCCGCGCGAGGACAACGACTGGGTGCTGGCGGGTTACCGCGACATGCCGGAGGGATTCGCTGCGCGACTGCCGGTGCTGCGCCAGAACGGGTCCCGCGCACTCGTGATGTTCGAACCGAACCGCGTCGCGTTCCTGCCGGGCCTGAATGACGTCATGGCGACTCTGGCGCAGCTGACGGCGGCGTCCGTCGTGAGCCTGCTCGGGGTGGCGCTGATCTGGGCGCGACCCGGTCTCATGACCTGGTCGCTGTTCATGGCTTACTTCGCGGCGTTTCCATATTTCCCGTGGACTGCATACCTGCTCGCCTACGAGTCGGGACGCACGCTCGAATTCTGGTCGATCGTCGCGAGCCTGTTCCTGTCCTGTCTCGTGACCGTCGTGGTGTTTGCACTGTGTTTCCCACGCTGCTACCTGCACCGCTGGCCGGTCTGGAAGCAGGCGGTGGGTGCTGCGCTGTGCATGGCCGTCATCGTCGGCCTCGCAAGCCGGCTGCGCGTCGTACCGTTCGTGCAGGACCCGATGTCCTACCACGACGGGCGTGTCGCACTTGTGCCGAGCGTGTTCGTGCCGGTCCTGCTGCTGGCCGTGCTGGTGCTCGTGTGGTCGTACCGCGGCGCCGACGATCCCGCGCGGGCGCGGCTGCGCTGGGTCCTGCTCGGGATGGCCGCACCCATGGTTGCGATCAGCGTCGGGATCGCACTTGGCATCGTGCCGTACCTCGCGTCCGGCACGGTGAGCGGCCGGCTGCTCACCTTGCCCGGCTGGGTGTTCGCGCTCGGTGCGGGAATCTTCTTTCCCATTGCGCTCGGCATCGCCGTGCTGCGCGAGCGCGTCATCGACATCCAGTTCGCCGTCAGCCGCACCCTCGTCTATGGCGCAGTATCGACGCTCGTGCTGATCGTACTGGCCACCGTGCACTGGCTCCTCGGCAAGATGATCGAGCTCACCCACCTCGCGATCGGCATCGAGGGCGCGGCGGCCGTGGGTCTCGGCCTCGTCCTGCACCGCGTGACCGGGGCCATGAACCGGCTCGTGGACCGTGTGCTGTTTCGCCGGCGTCACGCCGCTGAAGAACACCTGCGGCGCGTCATGGCCACGCTGCCCTTTGCGGACGGGTTGCGAGTCATCGGTGAGGCGCTCGTGACCGAACCGGCCCGCGAGCTCGAACTCGCGTCCGCGGCCGGCTTCTATCGCCCATCGGAAACGGGCCCATTGCGACGCCAGGTGTCAGTGGGCTGGGGTGACGATCACGCCACGAGTCTGGACGCGGATTGCCTGCTCGTGCGCTGCCTGCAGGCCGGGCACGCAGCGCTGCGGATCGACGGTCACGACCTGCTGCCCCCCGACACGCCGCAGGGCGCGGCACTGCCCGTGCTCGCCGTGCCTGTGATGGGTCAGCGAGGGCTCCGTGGTGTCGTGCTGTACGGGGCGCACCACGATTCGACGCTGCCGGATCCCGACGAGGTGGCGCTGCTGCACCGGATCGCGTTGGCGGCCGAGACGTCCCACCAGCAGGTCCGGATCGCGACGCTGACGCGGGAGATCGACGCGAAGCAGGTGAGGATCGGCCAGCTCGAAGCATCGCTCGCGGAAGTGCGTGCGCTGGCGCAGGAGAGGGGGTCAGGCGGGACCGCGCTGCGCATCAGG
>JAGOXN010000275.1:0-2631 GCA_018059685.1 Steroidobacteraceae bacterium
GCCTGGCGACCATGCGGCTCGGGCGGTATCCCGAGGCGGAGGCCGCGTCTCGCGAACGACTGGAATTGCCGCCGGACCGGTTTTCGGACGACGACCCTGAGGACGAGCGATCCGCCGCGCACACGCTACTGGCGCATGCTTTGGCGGGGCAGGGGAAGCTCGACGAGGCGCGACAGGCGCTGCAGCCGGCTCTTGAGTATTACCGGACCGAACGAGAGCGTGGTGCTGCAGGGGTCACGTTCAGCCGTGACTTCGCGTATGCGCTGTATGTCAGCGCCCTCGTCGAGCCGGGGGACGCGGCCGGACGGGCGAGAGGTAAGACAGCCTTGTCCGAGGCGGCGGCCCTGGTGGACGGCCTCCCGGACGAGGCACGTCGCCTGGCGGACCTGCGGACGGTGAGCGGCTGGATCGATTCCCAGCGCAAGCGAGCCATGTGAAGGAGGTGTCCGGGCCGGTTCCGCGTGAGTGCCGGAGAATTTTCCACTCGGTTCGCCGCGGGCATAAGACCGGCCGTAAGTCGTTGATTCGCCGCGAGCCCGTCGTGTGGCACGGAGCTTGCTCGACTCCGGGTATCACCGCAGTGAGGCGTCACCGAGTGCCAGGAAAGTTTGCCACCCCGAAAGCCGCATCTCGTGCCGTCGACTGCCTGCGCGAACTCGCCGGCGCCGCGGCCTTGGCGGCGCTGGTCATTTCTGCCACGGCGTTCGGGGCGTCTCCGGCGACCGTCTGCGACGCCGTCGAGGCTCCTGCGGGAGCCGAACGGGATCTCACCACACCGCAGGAATCGAGCGACTCGAACAAGAGTGACGAGACCGAAACTGCGCCGAAGCACGAACGCAACGGCAAGGGCAGCCGGCGCATCCGCGGGTCGGACCAGTACGCCGACCGGAGGGTCATGAACGCCTGACGCGGGCAGCGGGTGCCTGCCTGCAAGTCAGCGCGGTTGCTCAGGGCGGCGGTACTTCGACTACCGATGCGACCGGCGTCGCCTCGACTTCCGCGTCCGCGAGCTTCGCCCTGACCGCATTCAGTTCCTCGACCGTGGCGATCGGGCCGATGCGCACGCGATACCAGGTCTCGTCGTCGAGCGAGAAACGCTGGATCTTCGCATCCACGCCATACTGCGCGAGCCGTGCCTGCAGCTTCTCCGCCTCGCCGACCTGCTTGAAAGCCCCGGCCTGCAGCACCGCATCGCCCGTCGGCAGGGTCGTGACCGCGGAGTTCGCCTTGACCGACTCCGTCGGAATCTCGACTTCCTGGTTCGGCAGGTCGTCGTAGAACGTGTAGTCCTTCGCCGGATCGACCGGCGCAGGCGCCGCCTCCGTGCTGTCGCGCTGCGAGGCCGGCGGCGAAGGTGCGGCGGCGCGCGGCTCCGCGGCCGGCTGGTTGCGATAGAAGAGGAATACGCCAAGCGCGACAGAGAGTCCGACGGCGAGACCGACCATCAGGCCCATCCAGCCGCTGAATGCCTGCTCGCCCGCGCCGTGCCGCTTGACGTGCTTGTAGTCGCGGCTCAGCGTCCGGTTGCCGGACATCTACATCGCCTCCGGCGCCGAGACGCCAAGCAGGCCGAGGCCGTTGCGCACGACCTGGCGCAGCCCCTGCACCAGCGTCAGGCGCGCATCGCGCAGTTCCGCGTCGTCCACGAGGAACGGCAGCGCGTTGTAGTAGGTGTGGAAGTCGTTCGCCAGCTCGCGCAGGTAGTGGACGAGCGCGTGCGGGGCGCGCTGCAGCGCTGCCAGCTCGATCACTTCCGGATAGCGGCTGATCGAGGCGAGCAGCGCCCGCTCGTGCGGCTCGACGAGCCGGTGCAGCGCGCCCCGCGCGCGCGCGGCGTCGTAGTCGTAGCCTTTCTCGCGCATCTGGCGCAGCACGCTGCAAACGCGCGCATGCGCGTACTGGATGTAATAGACCGGGTTCTCGTTCGATTTCGAGGTCGCGAGCTGCAGGTCGAAGTCGAGGTGCTGGTCGTTGCTGCGCATCACGTAGAAGAAGCGCGCCGCGTCGTTGCCGACCTCGCGGCGCAGTTCGCGCAGCGTCACGAATTCACCCGAGCGCGTCGACATCTGCACCTTCTCGCCGCCCCGGTACAGCGTGACGAACTGCACGAGCCGCACCTCGAGGCATTCACCCGGCTCGCCCATCGCCACGAGGCCGGCCCGGACGCGCGCGACGTAACCGTGATGGTCGGCGCCGAGCACGTCGATCAGCTGCTCGAAGCCGCGTTCGCGCTTCTGCAGGTGGTAGGCGATGTCCGAGGCGAAGTAGGTCTTCGCACCGTTCTCGCGCACGACGACGCGGTCCTTCTCGTCGCCGAAATCGGTGGCGCGAAACCACTGCGCGCCGTCCTTCGCGTAGACGACGTCGTGGCTCCTGAGGCGCGTGAGCGCGCGATCGATTGCGCCGCCGTCCGAGAGGCTGCGCTCGGAGAACCACTCGTCGTAACGCACGCCGAATTCCTCGAGATCCTGGCGGATGTCGGCGAGGATGTCGTCGAGCGCGACGTCGAACGCCCGTCGGAAGCCGTCGGCACCGAGCAGCTCCCGCGCGCGCACGATCACGGCGTCGATGTAGGCATCCTTGTCGCCTGCGGGCGCATCGGGCGGCAGGTCGCGGAAGATTTCCGCCGCC
>JAGOXN010000275.1:2731-4234 GCA_018059685.1 Steroidobacteraceae bacterium
TCTTCCGGCAGGCCGGCGAGGGCGGTCCGCACCAGCTTTTCTATCAGGTATTTCAATGCGTTGCGGTCGGGAGGGCGGTCGGCGGGGGCGGTCAGTCTAGGGAATTCCGCCGGGGGAAGCGAGTCTGGAAGATGCGGGGCACCGAACCCGGGGGCGTCGCACGCACGAGGTCGAACGCTGCCCGCTGGACATCACGGCGGGCCATGATGTCTAGAAGAGCTCCAGCGGATCGACGTCGACCGACCAGCGGACCTTGCGCGCTTCGGGCAATGACTCGACGAGCGGGATCGACTCCGAGAGCAGGCGTTGCAGCGGCGAGTGGGATGACGCGTGCAGCAGGAGCTGGGCACGGTAACGACCCGCACGCCGTTCCATCGGCGCCGCCGCCGGCCCGAGCACCTCGACGCCGCGGACCTGCAGCGATTCGGCCCGCTCACGCGCGCGATCGAGGAACGCGAAGGGGGCTTCCCTGCGCGGCGCTTCCGCGCGCAGCACGGCGACGCGGGCGAACGGCGGCCAGCGCGCCTGCCGGCGTTCCTCGAGTGCGGCGCCCGCGAAGGCGTCGTAGCCGCCGTCGACGAGCTGCGTGAGCAGCGGGTGCTCCGGGTACTCGGTCTGGATCAGCACCTCGCCCGGCCGCTCCGCGCGGCCGGCACGGCCCGCCACCTGCACGATCGTCTGCGCGAGACGCTCGCTCGAGCGGAAATCGGTGCCGAACAGGCCCTGGTCCGCGTTCAGCACGACGACGAGGCTCACGTCGGGGAAGTGATGTCCCTTGGTCAGCATCTGCGTACCCACGAGCAGCCGCACCTCGCCACGCGTCACGCGGTCGAGCGTGGCTTCGAGTGTGCCCCGTCGCCGCACGGCATCCCGGTCGATGCGGGCCAGGGGCACGCCGGGAAACAGTTGCGCGAGCGTCTCCTCGATGCGCTCGGTGCCCTGCCCGACCGGCTTCGCCGCCGCGCCGCAGTCCGGACAGGCCTCCGGCATCCGCCGCTCGGTGCCGCAGTGGTGGCAGTGCAGTCGCCCCTCGCGCTGGTGCACGGTCAGGCGCGCGTCGCAACGCGGGCAGGGCGCCACCCAGCCGCAGGACGGGCAGAAGAGCGTGGGTGCGTAGCCCCTGCGGTTCAGGTAGAGCAGCACCTGCCCGCCGGCGCCGAGGTGACGCTCGATCGCGAGCACGGTCGGGGTCGCGATGCCCTGGCTCTCGGCATGCTTGCGCAGGTCGACGAGATGCAGCGCCGGCGGGCGCGCACCCGCCGTGCGGTTCGGCAGTTCGAGCAGGGTGGCGCGCTTCGCACGCACGCGCTCGAGGCTCTCGAGCGACGGGGTTGCCGAGCCGAGAACGATCGGCACGTTCAGGCGCTGGGCTCGCGCCAGTGCGAGATCGCGTGCCGAGTAGCGAAATCCCTCCTGCTGCTTGTAGGACGCATCATGCTCCTCGTCCACGACGATGAGCCCCGGGCGCGCGAGCGGCGCGAACACGGCCGAGCGCGTGCCGAT
>JAGOXN010000041.1 GCA_018059685.1 Steroidobacteraceae bacterium
TCGTGACCGACGAGACACAGGGCGCGCAAGCGGAGCCCGAGCCTGCTGCGCCCGCCGCGAGGGACGAGTGAGCGATCCGTATCAGTCGATCACGGTTCAGTCGACCACGGCCGGCGGATCGAGGTCTTCGTCCCAGCCGGGTTCGGGCGCCGGGACGCGGGCGAGCCAGTCCTCGATCAGCCGCACGTGCTCGCGTTCTTCCGCTGCCATCTCGAGCGCCGCCTCGCGTACCTCGGTCGGCACGCGCGCCGCCGCGAGGTGTTCGAAGAACCCGGCGGCGCGCCGCTCGTTGAATTCCGCGAGCTTGAGCGCGTGCCAGGGGCGCATCAGGTAGTGCAGTTCGGCGTAGTCGGTGGTCTCGGGCCCCTCTGGAGTCTCCCAGCGCAGGCAGTCGACGTCGGGTGGTGACGACCAACCCATGCGCGCCATGATCTGGTCGCGGTGCTTGCCCTCGATGACCGCGAGGCGCGCGAAGAGGTCCGCGACCTCGTCGTTGTGATGCATCGCCATCTGCTCGGCGAGTTCGGCGTAGCGCTCGGCTGCTTCCTCCTCCATCGCCCAGGCGCAACGCATGAACTCGTCGACCGTGCGCGGGAACCGGCGCTTCACAGCCCGAACCTTGCTTCGAGATCGGCCGGTGCACGACGGTCGCGCGGACCGCGAGGCACGAAGGGCGGGCGGGTTCCCGCAAAGAGCACGCCGAGCTGGAACCCGTCGTCGCGCAGCATGCGGCGCGCGGCACGCGCGAAATCGGCCGTCGGTTTCAGCGAGTCCGGTTTCACCATCTTCTTCCAGTCGCGCTGCTCCGGACGGAAGGTGATGCACGGCGACAGCACTTCCACGAACGAGAATCCGGGATGCTTCACCGCCTGCACGAACAGATCGGCCAGGCCATTCGGGTCGCCGGTGAACCCGCGCGCGATGAAGTTCGCACCGGAGGCCAGCGCGATCACCATCGGCAGGAACTCGCGCAGGCCGGTGCCGTCGGGCGACAGCTTCGAGTCCCAGTCGGGCTCGGTGGTGGGCGACGGCTGACCCTTGGTCATTCCGTACACGCGGTTGTCCATGACGACGTAGGTCATGTCGACGTTGCGGCGGCAGGCATGGAGGAAATGATTGCCGCCGATCGAGTAGCCGTCGCCGTCGCCGCCCGCGACGATCACGGTCAGGTCGGGACGGGCAACCTTGAGTCCGGTCCCGACCGGGAGCGCGCGGCCATGCACGCCGTGGAAGCCGTAGCAGGACGTGTACGCGGGAATGCGCGAGGAACAGCCGATGCCCGACACCACGGCGACGTTCTCCGGTCGCAGCGCGAGCCTCGCGAACGCCTTGGTCATGGCGTTCACCACGCCGAAGTCGCCACAGCCGGGACACCAGACCGGCTTGATGTCCGACTTGAAGTCCGAATGCGTCAAGGCAGGCGCGGGGGCAGTGACGACTGCTTCGTTCATGCGCGGCTCCACTCGGCCAGGTATCGATGGATCTCGCCGGGAGTGAAACCGAGCCCGCCCGGCCTGCACAGGCTCGTCATCGGGCAGCTCACGCCGAACTGCGCGCCGAGATGACGATGCAGCTGCCCCGAGTGATTCTGCTCCACGACGAGCAGTTTGCGCACGCCTGCAAGGACCCGCGCCATGTGCCGGGGCCGTGCAGGAGCGAGCAGCCGCAGCGACACGAGCCGGACCGGGAGACCATCGGCGCGTGCCCGGGCGAGCGCCTCGCGGACGATGCTTGTGCACGAGCCGAAAGTGATGACGGCGAGGTCGCCCTCGCCCTCCACGTCGGCCCACAGTGGTCCGTAGTCCGTGAGATCGAGTTTGCGGCGGCGCTTTTCGAGCTGCGCGAGATGATCCGCAGCGAGCGAGGAGGGCGTGCCTCGTTCGTTGTGTTCGAGGCCCTCGGCCGTGTACGCGACACCGGGCATGCCGGGCAACGCCATCGGCGATACACCCGACGGGGTCAGCGCGTATCGACGGTAGCCCCCGACCTGCGCCACGGCGATCGCTCGTGCGGCCGTCCCCTCGATGTCGTCGGGCCGGTCGACGACGGCGCGCGTCTGGCCGAGCGACTGGTCGGTCAGCACGATCGCGGGTACCTGGAGCGCCTCGGCGAGGTGCACGGCCCACTGTGTCGTCCGCAGGCAGTCGGCGATCGAGTTCGGCGCCAGCACGAGGTGCGGCGCGTCGCCGTGCAGGCCATGCAGCGCGATGTCGAGGTCGGCCTGCTCGGACTTGGTCGGGATACCGGTCGACGGCCCGACGCGCATCACGTCGACCACGACCAGCGGCGTCTCGCTTGCGACAGCGAGCCCAAGGGACTCCACCATCAGTGACAGTCCCGGTCCGGACGTCGCCGTCAGCGCCGGCACGCCGCCGTAGGAGCTGCCGATCACCATGTTGATCGAGGCGAGTTCGTCCTCCGCCTGCACGAGAGTCCCGCCGACCTCCGCCAGCGCGGAGCTCATCCACTCGAGCAGCTCCGTCGCGGGCGTGATGGGATAAGCCGCGACGAATCGGACGCCGCCCTTGATGGCACCATAGCCCGCGGCCTCGTTGCCGGTGACCAGCCAGCGCGATCCGACGCGGCCGGCGGCGGGCGCGAGGGCAAGGCTTCGTCCCCAGCCCTCTGCCGCGGCCCGTCCCGCCGCCACGGCGGCGAGGCTCGGGGCGAGCGCGGTCGTCCGCTTGCCGAGGGTCTTCTCGACGGCCCACGCGATCGCCTCGCCGGGCAGACCGACGAGTGCGGCGAGCGCGCCCAGCAGCAGCATGTTGGGCCGCCCCTCCTTGATGGCCTTCGCCAGCTTCTTGAGCGGCAGCTCGACGCAGGCGCTGCCGTTGCGGGTGTAGACCTCGGGCGGAGCGCCCTGATCGGGGTCGGTCACGATCAGGCTCGAGGGTTCGAGCGGAATCTCGCTGCCAAAGCGCTGCACGTTGTCCCAGTCGACGGCTGCGAGGACGTCGAATCGATCGCCCATGCACTCGATCGGCCGGCACGCGATGCGCACCATGGCCGCGGCCTCGCCCCCGCGGATCTGCGGCCCGGACGACCGCGTCATCGAGGCGTAGTAGCCCGCGCGCGCCGCGGCCTCGAGGAGCATGTTGCCCGCGGTCATCACGCCCGCGCCGCCGCTGCCCGCGAGCGCAACGGTGACGGTGGTCCTGCGCGTCTCGTCCGCCGCGCCGGGAATCTGGTCGTTCATCGGGGTGTTATTCTGCGGTACGAGGCCCTGCGGCGATACCTGTCGAGGGAGCCAACCAGCCATGAACCTCGCCGAATCCCTGCTGACCGCACTCGAGGACCACGGGGCCCGGCAGGTCTTCGGCATCCCGGGCGACTTCGTGCTGGCTTTCTTCAAGGTCATCGAGGAATCCGGACTGTTGCCGCTCCACACGCTGAGCCACGAGCCGTCCGTTGGCTTCGCGGCGGACGGGGCCGCGCGCGCGAGTTGTGTCCCGGGCGTCGCCGTCGTGACCTATGGTGCGGGCGCACTCAACATGGTCAATCCGGTGGCTTCGGCTTATGCCGAGAAGTCGCCGCTCGTGGTGATTTCCGGAGCACCGGGCCTCAACGAGGGTCGGGCCGGCCTGCTGCTGCACCACCAGGTGAAGCGACTCGACTCGCAGCAGGCGATCTACCGGGAGATCACCTGTGACCAGGCCGTGCTCGACGACCCGGTCCGCGCGCCCGGGCAGATCGCCAGGGTGCTGCAGAGCTGCCTCGTGCATTCGCGGCCGGTGTATTTCGAAGTGCCGCGCGATCTCGTCTTCGCGTCGTGCGATCGCGTCACCCCGCTGCCACCCGCGGAGTTCGATCCGCAGGCGGTTGCCGCGTGCGCCGACGAAGTCCTCGAGCGGCTCGCACGCGCCGCCCGCCCCGTGATGATGGTGGGTTCCGAGATCCGTCGCTTCGCGATCGAGCGGCGCGTCGCGGAACTCGCGCGCCGCCTCAACGTACCCGTGGTGACATCGTTCATGGGACGCGGCCTGCTCGCCGAGAGCGAGGTGCCGGTGACGGGCACTTACCTCGGCCTCGTCGCCCACCCCGACGTCGGACGCCCGGTCGAGGAGTCCGACTGCCTCCTGCTGCTCGGCGTCACGATCTCCGACACGAATTTCGGCGTCGCGGAGGGCCGCATCGACCGCCGGCGCTGCGTGCTGGCGGCGGACCGCTCGGTCACCATGGGGTTCCACCGCTACGGCAACATTCCGCTCGCGGCACTGGTCGAGGAACTGACGCAGCGCCTCGAGCATCGTCCGCAGCGCCCGGCGGGCCGGCCGACTGAGTATCCGCGCGGGCTTCCGCTGGACGACGAGGCCATCACGCCGACGGACGTGGCCCGCGCGGTGAACGACCTGTTCGCACGCGCCGGCAGGATGCCGATGGCGAGCGACACCGGCGATTGCCTCTTCACGGCGCTCGACATCGAGAACACCGAGATCGTGGCGCCCGGCTACTACGCGACCATGGGCTTCGGCGTGCCGGCGGGGCTCGGAGTGCAGGCGGCCACTGGCCGTCGCCCGCTGATCCTGGTGGGTGACGGGGCGTTCCAGATGACCGGCTGGGAACTCGGTAACTGCCGCCGGTACGGCTGGGACCCGGTCGTGCTCGTGCTCAACAACCGCAGCTGGGAGATGCTGCGCGTCTTCCAGCCCGAGTCGAAGTTCAACTCGCTCGACGACTGGCATTTCGCCGAAGTGGCGGCACCGCTCGGTGGTGACGGAGTGCGTGTCACCACTCGTCGCGAACTGGCTGCCGCGCTCGCAAGGGCCGTCGCGACGCGGGGCCGGTTCCAGCTGATCGAGGTGACGATTCCGCGCGGATGCGTGTCGGCGACGCTCGGCGGTTTCGTCGCTGCGCTCGAGCGGCGCTGAGCCCGCCAGCGCGCAGGGCTTGGATCGAGGCATGGCCATGGACGAACCACCCGAACGCGGTCTCGTCAGGCGCGCCGCGCTCGCGCTCCTGCGCCTGTTCGGGTGGCGGAGCGTGCTCGCCTGGCCACCCGAGCCCAAGGGCGTGATCGTCGTGTATCCGCACACCTCGAACTGGGACTTCATCGTCGGTGTGCTGTTCCGGGTCGGCCATGGCCTGCCGGCACACTGGGTGGGCAAGGACACGATGTTCTTCTGGCCGCTGGGCGGTTTCTACCGCCGCATTGGCGGCATTCCCGTCAACCGGCGCGCGAGCACGGGCTTCGTCGACGCGCTGCTCGAGGAGTACCGCAGACGCGACTGGATGTGGCTCGCCGTCGCGCCGGAGGGAACGCGCAGGCACACCGATCACCTGAAATCGGGCTTCTACCAGCTCGCGCTCGCGGCGAACATCCCGGTCGGCCTCGGCTACATCGATTACGCCACGCGCACGGTGGCGATCGACACCTACGTGCGTTTCACCGGCGACCACGAGCTCGACCTGGCATTGCTGCACCGGTTCTATGCGTCGAAGCGCGGCCGTCGCCCTGAGTACGCGGGCGAGATCCGGTTCCGCCAGTGATGACACCATGACACACGAGATCATCGAGCGGCTGAACGCGGGCTGCTTCTGCATCACGGTCGACCCCTCCGCGCTGCGGAGCGAGCTCGAATCGGACGAGGCCACGCGGGGGCTGTACGACTCCCTCGAGTCCACGCATGCCTACCTTTTCGCGAAGTCGCCGATCTTCGTCTCGCGCGAGAACGTGCGCGCGATGCAGGCGGTGATCGATGCGGTCGAGTCCGTCGCCGCGTTGCCGCAGTATCGCGAGGCCGTGCTCGCCTGGGCGCCCGCGATCGCCCGATTCGAGCCGGCGGCGGCCGGGGTGCTCATGGGCTATGACTTCCACGTGACACCGCGAGGCCCGCGACTGATCGAGATCAACACGAACGCGGGCGGCGCCTTCCTGAATGCGGCGCTGGCTCGGGCACAGCAGGCGTGTTGTGCGCCCGTGCTGTCCGTCCTCGAGAAGCCGGGCGACGCGGGTGCGCCGCAGGCGACGCTGCTCGAAATGTTCGTCGCGGAGTGGCGGCGGGAGCGCGGCGCGGCTCCGTTGCGGCAGGTCGCGATCGTGGACGAGTCGCCGGAGCAGCAGTACCTGTACCCCGAGTTCCTCCTCGCCGCGCGAATGTTCCGGCAGCACGGCATCGAGGCCGTGATCTGCGATCCGCAGACCCTGTCGCTTGTCGACGGCTCGTTGAGGCACGCGGAGGGCACGATCGACGTCGTCTACAACCGGCTCACGGATTTCAGCTTCGAGGACCCGCGACACGAGATCCTGCGCCGCGCCTACCTGGAGCGTGCAGCGGTCGTCACGCCGCATCCGCGCGGGCACGCGATCCTCGCCGACAAGCGCAACCTCTCGCTGCTCGGCGACGCCGCACTCCTGAGGGAGTGGGGCGTCGACGAGGCAACTGTCGAAGCGCTGGTGCGCACGGTGCCGCACACGGAGATCGTCGACACCGCACACGCAGAGCGGCTCTGGAAGGCGCGCCGCGGGCTGTTCTTCAAGCCCGTCGCCGGTTACGGCGGCAAGGCCGCCTACCGCGGCGACAAGGTGACCCGCTCGGTCTGGGCGTCGATTCTCGCCGGCGACTACGTGGCGCAGGAACTGGTGCCACCGAGCGAGCGCAGCCTGCGGGTCGGTGATCAGCCGGTGCGGCTCAAGCTCGACGTACGCTGCTATGCATACGCGGGTCGCGTGCTCACGCTGGCGGCTCGCCTCTACCAGGGGCAGACGACGAACTTCCGGACGCCCGGGGGCGGGTTCGCGACGGTCTTCTGCCCGGCGGCGTGACGACTGGAGTGAGGCTCGACGCCGCTGCGCCATCTACGCATACACGCGCCGCCGCGGTCGCGGAACAATTGCGCTCGTCCCGCAACCGGTGAGACCGCGAATGGACCGCAAGGTCGCAGCGAGCAGTGGCGTGCGCGCCGGCTGCGGCGGGCATCGTTTCGCATTCGTGCTGCATCCGCTCACGGTCGACTACCTCGGCAGGCACCCGCGATATGCCTGGACGCGCCTCGTGCCGCGCGGGCTGCTCGAGATCGGCGCGGCGTACCTGCCCGCGCAGTTCGTCGGGACCGTGCAAGGTGGCCGCTCGCCCGCGACCGGTCGCCCGGTGGACGGACTCATCTACGCGCTCGGCGCGACGCCGCGGCAGATGCTCACGCGCCGACCCGAGTTCACGTATGCCCGGCTCGACCAGGCGGCGCGCGATGCCGCGCGTCGCGGCGCGGAGATCGTCGGGCTCGGCGCCTTCACCAAGGTGGTGGGCGACGCCGGGGTCACCGTGGCTAAGCGCGCTCCCATCCCCGTCACCACGGGAAACAGCCTCACGATCGCCGCGACACTCGAGACGGCCAAGCTGACCGTGAAGCGCATGGGCTGGCGCGATCTCGCGCGCGGCAGGACCATGGTCGTGGGCGCGACCGGTTCGATCGGCTCCGTATGCTCGCGCCTGCTGGCCGCGGCCGTGAAGGACGTCGTGCTCGTGTCCGTCGAACCAGAACGGCTCCGCGCGCTGAAACAAACGATCCTGCAGGAGACGCCGGATGCGCTGGTCGAGGTCGACGTCTCGACTGCAAGGCAGGTCGGGGAGTGCGACCTGATCGTTACCGCCACGTCGGCCTTCGGCCAGCGCGTACTGGACGTCAGCCAGTGCAAGCCCGGCGCGGTGATCCTCGATGTGGCGCTGCCGCCGGACATTTCGGCCGAGGAGGCGGCCGTGCGCCCGGACGTCCTCGTCGTGGAAAGCGGCGAGGTGCTGATCCCCGGGCCGGTCCGGTTCAGCTTCGACATCGGCCTGCCGCCGGGCGTCGCGTATGCCTGCCTCGCCGAGGCGGCCCTGCTCGCGATGGAGGAGCGCTTCGAGTGCTTCACCCTCGGGCGCGACGTGCCGCCGGAGCGCGTCAAGGAAATCTACCGGCTGTTTCGCAAGCACGGGTTCCAGATCGCACCCCTGCGGACCTTCGGGCGCCTCCTCACGGACGGAATGGTCGACGAGAAGAAGGCGAGGGCCGCGCAGTTGCTGGCCGACCCGCAGCTCCTTGCACAGGTGAAGGCCGAGGCGGCAGTGCGGGTCGCGCAGATCCCGCCGCGCGCGAAGGGCGTGGCGGGAGTCACCGCGCTGGCGAAGTGAGGTTGCGCGCGGCTGTTGCGCCTGCGTGGCCATGTGCGATGCGCGTCGACGCGCCCCTATAATCCCGCGATGAGCATCGCAGGGATCATCTTCGTCGCGACGCTGGCCGCGAGCCTCGCCGGCCTCTACCTCGCGCCGCAGGTCGTCGAGCGGAGCGTGTTCCGGCCGTACTGGTTCCTGCGCCGCCGGCAGTACGAGACGATCGTCACCAGCGGCTTCGTGCACGCGGACCTGCCGCACCTGCTCTTCAACATGGTGACCTTCTATTTCTTCGCGTTCCCGCTCGAGCGACACATCGGGCCGGCTCGCTTCGGCGTGCTCTATCTCGCGGCGCTGGTCGTGAGCGACCTCGGCACGCTCAGCAAGCACCGCAACGAGCCGGACTACGCGTCGCTCGGAGCGTCCGGCGCGATCTCGGCGGTGCTGTTCGCCTCGATCGTCTATTTCCCCTGGCAGAAACTCATCATCTTCCCGATCCCGCTGCCGATCCCGGCACCGGTCTTCGCGGTCGCCTATGTCGCCTATTCCTGGCACTCGGCGCGGCAGGCGCGCGGTCGCATCAACCACGACGCACACCTCGGCGGCGCGCTGTTCGGCCTCGTCTTCGTGCTGCTCACCGAGCCCGCCGCGTACGGGAACCTGCTGCGCTGGGCCGCGGGTTGACGGCCAAAGTGCGAACTACGTCAAGCGCCAGACAGCCGGTTCGAGGTGAAGCGAGCGTGCATTGGCTAAACTCCTCCCCGTATCCGTGTATCCAACCGGTGATGACCATGTTCAAGCGATTCGTCGTCCATGCCCTGTGCCTCGCAATTCTGAACCTCGGTTCGCCGATGGTCGCGAATGCGGCCATGATCGGTACCCTGCAGGCCGTCGAGTCGGACTCGCGCGTCCGGGATCTCGCGACCGTCAATGGCGCCCTGGCGCGGGACGAGGTGCGGCAGCAGTTCGCGGCGCTCGGCGTCGACCCGGCCGCGATCGACTCGCGCATCGCCGCCCTCACCGATTCCGAGCTGAACTCGCTGGCGATGCAGCTGCAGGAGATGCCCGCGGGTGCCGACGCGCTCGCGGTGATCGGCATCGTGTTCGTCGTGCTGCTCATCCTCGAGATGGTCGGCGTGATCGACATCTTCAAGAAGTTCCCCTAAGCGACCGGCGGGACGCGTTCCTTGGCCGCGGGGAAGGCGCTGCGCGCGGCGTTCTGCGTCCTCCTCTTCGCGCTCGCGGGCTGTGCGGCGCGCGGGCCGTACCTGCCGCAGCTGGTGCGCGAACCGCAGCCGGCGAGCGTCGAACTCGCAACGACACCGTTCTTCCCGCAACGCGAGTACCAGTGCGGTCCCGCCGCCCTCGCCACGGTGCTCGCAGCCTCGGGCGTGAAGATCGATCCCGATGAACTCGTCGACGAGGTGTACCTGCCCGGACGACGCGGCAGCCTGCAGCCGGAGATCGTCGCGGCAGCCCGCAGCCGCGGTCGCCTGGTATACGTCCTTCCACCGGATCCGGCCGCCCTGGTGCAGCAGCTCGCGGCCAGCAGTCCCGTGCTGGTCCTGCAGAAGACCGGAGCCGGTCCCTGGCCCGGCTGGCACTACGCAGTGATCGTCGGCTACGACGCGTCGGCGGACCGGTTCATCCTCAGGTCCGGGACGGAGAAGCGCCGGGAGATGTCGGCCGCGATGTTCCTCGCCACCTGGGACCGCGCCGGACGCTGGGGCGTCGTGGTGCTGCCGCCGGGAGCGATGCCCTCGAATCCCGATTTCGCGCGCTACATGGCGGCGGCGGCGTCGCTCGAAGCGGTCGGCCGGATGGACGATGCCCGGCTGTCGTACGAGACCGGGGCGGCGCACTGGCCCCGCGAGCCGCTGCCGCTGCTCGGGCTGGCGAACCTCGCACACGCGCGGGGCGACCTCGCCGGTGCCGAGCACAGCCTCCGCGCGGCGAGCGTGCTTGCGCCGCACGACGCGGTTGTTCGCAACAATCGTGCCGCCGTCCTGCTGGAACTCGGCTGCCCTGCCTCGGCGCAGCGCGAGATCGATGCCGCACGTGCGCTCGGGGCAGACGACGAGCTCGCGGCGGCGCTCGAGGAGACCGCCGCCGGCATCGCCGCCGCAGGTGGTCCCGAGGGGCCCGGTTGCCCGGGTCCCTGAGCAAGGGCAGACTCGCGACTCATGACGCTCAAGGAACGGGTCGATGCACTCTTCCCGGAATGGCAGCGCTGGTATCCCAGCCTGTTCGATGCCGCGGTGGACCTCGGTGTCATCCGCGCACGCGTCTGCGATCCGTCGTCGCTCCTGCTGTCGAATCGCCATGCCGGAGTCCGGGCGGCCGCCGAGCAGGACCATCGCCGACGCTGGAGCGCGGAAGACAACCCTCCCGAGGACTGACGGGCGCACGGGGCGCTGCCGCAGCGGGACCCGGGGCTCAGCGACTCGGCGGCAACTCGGCGAACTGCGGGATCGAGTCCGTGATGCGGTCCCATGGCGCTTTCGAGCCAACGAAGATGTGTGCCTGCACGCGCATCCCGGGGTCGTTGTCGATCGAGCCTGCCGGCACGACGACGACGGCGCCGCGCTCGACCGAGACCCGCGGCACGGCGCTGCCGCAGCGCCGGCAGAACGCGGCGCCGAAGTACTTCGACTCGGGCAACTGGTAATCCGCGACGAGCTCCGCGCCCCGGACCCAGCGAAAACCCTCCGACCCGAAGAACACGTTTGCCGCGTGGGCTGCGCTGCGGGCCCTTCGGCAGCGTGAGCAATGGCAGTAGAACATGCGCAGCGGTGCGCCGGTGATCGCGTAGGCCACGTCGCCGCACAGGCAGCTGCCCTGCACGTCCTCGCCCTGCGTCGCGACCCGGGCGCGCGGCGTTGCCGCCATGCCGAACTCCGGCGGGTATTCCGCGTGCTGTGGCAGGTCGTCCGTGATCTCGTACCAGCCGGCCTTCGAGCCCGTGAACATGTGCATCCCGGGCGTGATGCCGAGGTCCCCATCGAGGTTGCCGGCCGGGCACACGACGAGGCCCATCGACGCCATCGCCTCTGGCATCACCGAGCCGCAGCTCGTGCAGAACGAGCGATGCAATCCCGGCGAGGACGCGTAGTGCCCGATCGCCGACTCGCCGGAGGTATAGCGGAATCCTTCGATCGGCGCGGCGACGAAGGTGGCGAACGCCGCGCCGTGGTGCTTGCGGCACATCGAGCAATGGCAATGCAGCATGTTCGTGTACGGACCGTCGATCTCGAAGCGGACGGTTCCGCACAGGCAGCGGCCCTGGTTCATGTCGATCCTCCACTGCGGGCTGGAATGCGCGCTGGCAACGGTAGCGCGCCGGCCGGTCCGTGGCCAGCGCGATTCGCCGGTCCCCCGCGGTGCCAGGAGCGGCGTGCGGTCGCTTCAGTCGAACGACGCCCCGACCTTGAGCCAGAGCGTGCGCCCGGGCTCGTTGATGCGGGTCGTCTGCTCGAAGCCCGCGACCAGTGCGCCGCCGCGGCTCAGGTGCTCGGCGTAGACCTTGTCGAACAGGTTGTCGACGCCCGCCGTGACGAGCACGGCTTGCGACGGACGCCAGCCGGCGTTGAGCGACAGCACGCCGAAACCGCCCGTCCGCCCGAGGTCCTGGCCCACGATGTTGCCCTGGTTCAGGGCGTAGCGGTCCTGTCCGGCGACGACGCGCCAGAGGGCACCGGCGGACCAGGGGCCGCCCTCGTAGACGAGTCCGGTGCGCAGTTCGAGCGGCGGCATCTGCGCGAGCGGCCGGTCATCGGTGCGGTTCTCGCCGCGCGTGTAGGCGAGCGTGCCGGTGATCTGCCAGTGCCTGGCCAGCGCGTACGCCGCGTCGGCTTCGCCGCCCCAGGTCCGCGCATCGACGTTGCGCGTAACCGTCACGCGGCGCATGCCCTTCGGATACCCGGACTCGATCAGGATGTAGTCGTCCACGTCGCCGAAGAACGCCGACACGGAGGCCGAGAGTCGATCCGTGGAGTAGACGATCCCGGCATCGAGCTGCGTCGTCTTCTCCGCATCCGTGTCGAACGCGCTCAGGCTCTCCACGCTCTCGCGGCCCGCGGCGACGAGTTCCCAGTAGTCGGGGAAGCGCTGGACGTGGCCGAGCCCGACGTAAGCGGTGGCACTTCCGGGAGCAACGTCGTGCTCGTAACGCGCGAAGCCGCTCGGCAGGACCGTATCGCGCTCCTCGCCGGCGGTCGGGTTTGGCACGGTCGCCATGCTGGCCCGGAGCGTCATGCGCTCGTCCTCGGCGTGCCAGGCATCGCCGCGCGCACCCGCGATCATGCGTCCGTGCGCGCCGAGCGGCTGGTCCAGTTCGCCGAAAACGCCGATGCTGCGGAAGCGGGCGTCGTCCATGCGGGCGAGCGACTGGTACGGTCGCAGGTCCTGGTTCATGGTCGAGCGCAGAGAATGCTCGTTCTGCTGCAGGTCCGCGCCGACCGTGGCGGTGTATGCGCCCCATGCCAGGTCCGCGGCAACCCGGCCGCCGGTCGTGCGCCGGTCGGGATTGGACACGGCCGGAAACGGCATCGTCGCCGTCGGTGCGAAGTCGCGCAGGCTGAAGTTGTCCATCACGTGGTCGACGTAGTTGTAGTAGACCTGTGCCTCGATGTTTCTCACGACGCGAGACAGGTTCCGGCGCTCGAATCGCAGGCCGAGGTTGTCACGGTCGAAGGCGACGCCATCCATGGCGCGGTCGGCGTAAGCCGCCTCGCCGTCGCTGCGTGCCCCCGACAGTTCGAGGCGCAGGTCGTCGCTCGGCGTCCAGCCGAGCGCGCCGCTTGCACTCCAGCGCTCGTAGGCCGAGTGCACGGTCGCGCCGGAACCGTCGTCGTAGTCGTCCGACTCCGCGCGCGTGCCGGTGACCTGGCCGTAGACGGTGGGGGACCCGATGCGGAGGTCCCCGACGAGATCGTTGCGCCCGAAGCTCGCGCCGAGCGCACTGGCGTTCGCCGCGTAGCCCGGGCGCTGGAATCGCTTCACCTCGCGTTCGAACGACACCGTCGCGGCCGAGTTGCCCGGCCCGCGCAGGACCGTCTGCGGACCCTTGGTGACGACGATGCGGTCGTAGGCTTCGGGGAAGACATAGGCCGTGGGCGGGTCCATGCGCATGCCGCAGCCGCCGAGCAACTGCTCGCCGTCGATGAGAATGTTGATGCGCGAGGCCGCCATGCCGCGGAACACGGGGTCTCCGTCCGTGCCGCCCTTGCGGATCACGGAGAAACCCGGGATGGTCTTCAGGTAGTCCGCCCCGTCGTGCGCCGGCAGTGGCTGGCGTGGGGCCTTCGGATCGGTCGTCACCATGAGCGGCGCGTGCATGCGCGACGCCGTGACGACGACCTCGTCGAGTCGATCAGTGGCATGGACTGCGCCCGCGAGCAGCAGTGCGGCGGGCATGGACGTGACGACGGCGGCCCCGCGGGCCGCGCGTGAGTTCTTCATGGGAACGCTCTCCGTAGTGATGGATTCAGCCGGGACCCGGGCTAAATCATCGACGGAGGTGCGCGCGGACTCTGCGTGCGTCGGGGGGCGAGGAGCGGAGCGGGCGCCACGCGCGC
>JAGOXN010000042.1 GCA_018059685.1 Steroidobacteraceae bacterium
GGCTCGGACGGCTCGCGCTGGTCGTGCCGCAGGGCCAGACGTTGCTGCTGTTCCTGCTGGTGCTGATCGCGGCCGCGGACATCGGTGCCTACTTCGGCGGGCGCAGGTTCGGGCGGCACAAGCTCGCCCCGGCGGTGAGCCCCGGCAAGACCTGGGAGGGACTGGTCGCCGGCATGACCGGCGCCGTGATCGCAGCGGTCGCGGGGGCGATCCTGCTCGACCAGCCGGCCGGGACGTGGCTGCTCGTCTGCGTGCCGGTCGCGCTGCTCTCGGTCGCCGGCGACCTCGTGGAGAGCATGTTCAAGCGTG
This sequence comes from Steroidobacteraceae bacterium, assembly GCA_018059685.1. Lineage (GTDB taxonomy): Bacteria > Pseudomonadota > Gammaproteobacteria > Steroidobacterales > Steroidobacteraceae > RPQJ01. The sequence continues at coordinate 310 of JAGOXN010000042.1, forward strand.
GTGCCGGCCTCAAGGACAGCGGTGCGCTGCTGCCCGGGCACGGCGGCGTCCTCGACCGGCTCGACAGCCTGTCGGCCGCCGCTCCAGCCTTCCTGCTCGGGTTGCACACAGTTGGCGTGGTGGCCTGATGCGCGTCGCCGTCCTCGGGAGCACCGGCAGCATCGGCGTCAGCACCCTCGACGTCCTCGGGCGCCATCCGGAACGGTTCGAGGTGGTCGTGCTGGCCGCTGGCTCCAATCATCGCCTGCTGTTCGAGCAGTGCCTGCGACATCGCCCGCGGCGCGCCGTGCTGCAGGATGCGTCATCGGCCCGCCACCTCGAATCCGCGCTCCGCGCGGCCGGTATCACCACCGAGGTCGGCTGCGGCGCAGACGCCCTGAGCGGCGCGGCCGCGGCCGCGGACGTCGACACCGTCATGGCCGCGATCGTCGGGGCGGCCGGACTGCCCTCGACCCTGGCGGCGGCCGGTGCTGGGAAGCGCGTCCTCCTCGCCAACAAGGAATCACTGGTCGTGGCGGGCCCGTTGCTGGTGGACGTCGCCCGGCGTGCCGGGGCCCGGCTGATTCCGATCGACAGCGAGCACAATGCCGTCTTCCAGTGCATGCCCGCGGGCCTCGACGCCGGCGCGCGTGGTCCGGGCGTGCGCCGCATCCTGCTCACGGCCTCGGGCGGGCCGTTCCTGCGCACGCCGCGCGACCGCCTCGCCGCGGTCACGCCCGACGAGGCCTGCGCCCATCCGAGGTGGAGCATGGGGCGCAAGATCTCGGTCGATTCGGCGACGCTGATGAACAAGGGTCTCGAGCTCATCGAGGCCTGCGTCCTGTTTGGGATGGAACCCGGGCAGGTGGAGGTGGTCGTACACCCGCAGAGCATCGTGCACTCGCTGGTGGAGTACGTGGACGGGTCCATCCTCGCGCAGCTCGGCAATCCGGACATGCGCACGCCCATCGCCCACGCGCTCGGCTGGCCGGAGCGCATTCCATCCGGTGTAGAATCCCTCGACCTCGTCACGGTCGGGAGGCTCGAGTTCGAGGCGCCCGACGTCGGTCGGTTCCCGGCATTGCGCCTGGCGCGCGCGGCGGCGGAAGCCGGTGGCACGACGCCCACGGTGCTGAACGCCGCCAACGAGGTCGCGGTCGCCGCGTTCCTCGGCGGGCGCCTGGGCTTCCCCGGGATTCCCGATCTGATCGAGTCGGTGCTCGAGCGGCACGCCGGTCGACCGGCCACGGCACTGGCCGAGGTGCTCGAGGCCGACCGGTGGGCGCGTGACATGGCGGAATCGATGCTGGCCGCGGTGGCCGGGGCAGGGACATGACTCTACTGAGCTACGTACTGGCGTTCCTGGTGGCCATCGGCGTCCTCGTCGCGGTCCACGAGTACGGGCATTTCTGGATGGCGCGGCGCGTCGGGATCCGCGTGCTGCGTTTTTCCATCGGATTCGGCAAGACCCTGTGGAGCCGGCGCGGCGCCGACGGAACCGAATACGCGCTGTCCGCCATCCCGCTCGGTGGCTACGTCAAGCTGCTCGACGAACGCGAGGGTCCGGTAGATCCTGCCGAGGTCTCCGCGGCCTACAACCGCAAGCCCGTGTGGCAGCGCATCCTGGTCCTCGTCGCCGGGCCACTGGCGAACTTCCTGTTCGCGGTGGCGGCATACTGGGTACTGTTCGTGGCGGGCGTGCCGGCGCTGAAGCCCGTGCTGGGCGAGATCCGGCCGGACTCGATGGCGGAGCGTGCCGGCCTGCAGGCGGGCGACGAGATCGTGCGTGTCGGCTCGCGCCCGATCGTGACGCGCGAGGGCGCCGTGCTCGCCATCCTCGACCAGCTGATGCAGGGCGGTTCGATCGAGCTCGGCGTACGCTCGGAGCAGGGCGTGGTCCGCGCGACGGCGCTGCGGATCGAAGGCGACGCGCGTCGGCTGACGGAACCGGGCGCGCTGCTGCCGGGCCTCGGCTTCGACTTCTGGTACCCCGCCGTGCCTGCGCGCGTCGGCAAGGTCCTCCCCGGCAGCCCGGCCGAACGCGCCGGTCTGCGCGAGGGCGACGAGATCGTCGCCGTCGACGGCCGCGCCGTGGCGGATTTTCCGGCGCTCGTGCACGAAGTGCAGCCGAACGCCGGCCGCACGCTCGAGTTCGGCTTCCGGCGCGCAGGCGAGCAGCGTCAGGTCGCCGTCGAGGTGGAGGGCCAGCGCGAGGGCGAGCGCCTGGTGGGACGCATCGGCGTGCAGCCTGCGGCTGTGGACGAGATTCCCGCGGGCATGCGCACCCTCGAGCGGTACGGCCCGCTCCGTGCGCTGGCGCGCGCGTCGGACAAGGCCTGGGACATGTCGGCACTCACGGTCCGCATGCTGTGGAACGTCGCGACCGGCGACGTCTCGGTCAAGAACCTGAGCGGTCCGATCAACATCGCGGAGTATGCCGGCTTCTCCGCGCGGCAGGGGGTGCTGGCATTCCTGTCGTTTCTCGCCATCGTGAGCGTGAGCCTGTTCGTGCTGAACCTGCTGCCGATCCCGATCCTCGACGGCGGCCAGATCGTCTTCCAGGTGGCCGAGCTCGCCAAGGGCAGTCCGCTCTCGGAGCGCGCCCAGGCGGTCGGGCAGCAGGTCGGCCTGCTGCTGCTGCTGGTGCTCATGAGCTTCGCCTTCTACAACGACCTCTCGCGGTTGTTCAGCTGAGCCCTCGCTGATGCGATCCAGACTGCTGGCCGCGATCCCGGCCCTGCTGGCCGTACCTGCGGTGCTCGCCCAGGTCGCGGCGGGCGAATTCACCGTCGGCGACATCCGCATCGAGGGCCTGCAGCGCATCAGCGAGGGCACGGTCTTCAATTACCTCCCGGTCAACATCGGGGATCGGCTCGACCAGCGGCGAATCGAGGAGTCGCTGCGGGCGTTGTACGCCACCGGGTTCTTCCGCGACGTCGAGCTGCGGCGCGACGGTGGGACGCTGCTGGTCGTGGTCCAGGAGCGCCCGTCGATCGAGAGTTTCACGATCGAGGGCAACAAGGACATCAAGACCGAGGATCTCGAGAAGTCGCTGCGCAATGTCGGCCTCGCGCGCGGCAAGACCTTCAACCAGTCCACGCTCGACGAAGTCGAGCGGTTCCTGACCGACCAGTACTATTCCCGCGGCAAGTACGGGGTGCGGGTCGATACCAGGGTCGAGGAGGTTTCCGGTAACCGCGTCAAGATCGCGATCGACATCGCCGAGGGCAAGCGCTCGAAGATCCGGCAGATCAACATCGTCGGCAACCAGAGCTTCGACGACGAGTTGCTGCTCGACCAGTTCAAGCTGCACACGCCCAACTGGCTGTCCTGGTACCGGCAGGACGACCGCTATTCGCGCGAGGAGCTCTCCGGCGACATCGAGAAGCTGCGCTCGTTCTACCTCGATCGCGGCTATGCGAACGTCGACGTCGAATCCACCCAGGTCGCCATCGCGCCGGACAAGGACGACATCTTCATCACGATGAACGTGAAGGAAGGGGAGGTGTTCCGCATCTCTGACGTCAAGATCGCCGGGAACCTCGTGGTGCCGGAGGCGGAGCTGCGCGCGCTGGTGCAGGTGCGGCGAGGCGACGTCTACTCGCGCCGCATGGTCACCGCCACGACCGAGCTGATGGCGCTCAGGCTCGGCCAGGACGGCTACGCATTCGCCAAGATCGATCCGGTGCCACAGGTGGACCCCGAGTCGAAGGAGATCGCGATCACCTTCCTGGTGGAACCCGGCAACCGGGCCTACGTCAGGCGCATCAACTTCAGCGGCAGCACGGGTATCAACGACGACGTGCTGCGGCGCGAGATGCGCCAGATGGAGGGCGGCTATCTCTCGAACGCCGCCGTCGAACGGTCGAAGCAGCGCCTGCAGCGCCTGCCGTTCATCGAGAAGGTGGAGGTCGAGACGACACCGGTGCCCGGTACCCCGGACCTCGTCGACGTCGATTTCCAGATCACCGAGGGCCTCCCGGGACAGTTCAGCGGCGGCATCGGCTACTCCGAGTCGCAGTCGGTGCTGCTGAACGGCAGCTTCGTGCACAGCAACTTCATGGGGACCGGCAACCGGGTGGCGGCCGAGGCGAACGCCGGCCAGTACAGCAAGATATTCAGCCTGTCGCACACCGATCCGTACACGACGGTCGACGGCGTGTCGCGCACCCTGTCGGCCACCTACCGCACGATCAGCCAGTTCACCAGTGCATCCTCGGACTTCGAAACCGAGACCGGTACCCTGGCCGTCGACTATGGCTGGCCGATCACCGAGTTCCAGTCGCTGCGGCTGGGGTTGTCCGCGCAGCGCTCGGATCTCTTCACGGACCCGAACTCGAGCGCGCGCGAGGCGGTCGAATGGGTCAAGAACAACGGCGACACGTACACGGAGACGATCAACGCCGGGATACCGCCGGTGGGCTACACGTACTACGGCACGAAGTTCGACACCTTCGAGCTGACGCTCGGCTGGGGTTTCGACTCGCGCAACCGCACGATCTTCGCCGACCGCGGTGCGCGCCACAGGGTGAGCCTCGGCTACACGATCCCCGGCAGCGACGTCGAGTTCTACTCGTTGAACTACGACTACCTGCAGTTCATACCGGTGTCGCGCCTGTTCACCCTGATGCTCAACACGGAGCTCGGCTACGGCATGGACATCGGCGACACGACCTCGATCCCGCCCTACCGCAACTTCTTCGCCGGTGGTCCGGAGTCGGTGCGTGGCTACCGGGATGCGCGCCTCGGTCCGAAGGATTCCTTCGGCAACCCGTACGGTGGCAACCTGAAGGTCACGAGCCAGGTGGAACTGCTGCTGCCGATGCCCGAGAAGTGGCGCAACACGGCGCGCTTCAGCGCCTTCTTCGACATCGGCAACGTCTTCTCGACGGGGCACGTCGACTTCGTCGGCCGGGACGGCGTCACTCCGGTGGAATACGAATTCGCGTTTGATAAACTGAGATATTCGACGGGCTTGGCCGTGCAATGGATGGCCCCGCTCGGCGTCTTCCGGTTCAGCTACGCCTTGCCGCTCAACGACGAGAAGGGCGACCAGGTTCACTATGGCGACGAGACGGAGGGCTTCCAGTTCTCCATCGGACAGGCTTTCTGAGGTACCGCACTCCATGCCCACCAAGAACGTGACCCTTGCCCTGCTCGCGATTGCTGCCAGCGTGCTGCCGGCGGCCGAGGCGGCGGCCCAGGCCAAGATCGGCGTCGTCAACGTCGCGCGCCTCCTGCAGGAGTCACCGCAGGCGCAGGCCGCGTCCCAGGCCCTCGAGAACGAGTTTGCCGCGCGGCGCCGCGACCTCGAGAACCAGCAGAAGGACCTGAAGGCCCGCGAGGACAAGCTGCAGAAGGACGGGGCCGTCATGGCGGAGGCGGAGCGACGCAACGCGGAGAAGACCCTGCGCGACGGGCAACGCGAACTCGCCCGCAAGCAGAACGAGTTCCTCGAGGACCTGAACGTGCGGCGCAACGAAGCACTCGGCCAGCTGCAGCGCAACGTGTTGCAGGAAGTCCAGGCGTATGCGAAGACCGCGGGGCTCGACGTGGTCGTGGCCGATGCGCTCTACGCGAGCCCGTCGGTCGACGTGACCAACCAGGTTCTCGCGGCACTGCAGGCGCGCAAGGGCGCCGCGGCGCCGGCCAAGCCCTGAGCCTGGCGGTCCGGAGCGATCATGCCCGCGCGGCTCGCCGACCTGGCCGTGCGCTTCGGGTGCGAGCTGCGCGGCGATCCGGACGCCGTCGTCGAGCGGGTAGCGACGCTGCAGGATGCCGCGCCGGGCACGCTCGCGTTTCTTGCCAACCCTCGTTACCGCAGGTACCTCGGGGCGACGCGTGCGTCCGCCGTGGTGCTCGACGCCGACTCCGCCGACGACTGTCCCGTGGCGGCGCTGGTGGCGGTCAACCCCTACGTCACCTACGCGCGGATCGCGCAGCTGCTGCATCCGGAGCGACCGGTGGCGGCTGGCGTACACCCGAGTGCCGTGGTGGAGCCGGGCGCCGAGGTGGCGCCTGACGCGGCGGTCCAGGCGCTGGCATTCGTCGCGCGGGGCGCGCGTGTCGGCGCACGCGTGGTCATTGGCCCCGGCTCCGTGGTGCTCGAGGACGTGACGATCGGCGAGGACACGCGGCTCGTCGCGCGGGTGACGCTGGGTGCCGGCGTCAGAATCGGCCGGCGCTGCATCCTCCACCCGGGCGCGGTCGTCGGCTCCGACGGCTTCGGCAACGCGCGGGAGGCGGGGCGCTACGTCAAGGTTCCGCAGCTCGGGTCGGTCGCGGTCGGCGACGACGTAGAAATAGGCGCCAGCAGTTCGATCGACCGGGGCACGATCGGCGATACGTTGATCGGCGACGGCGTGAAGATCGACAACCAGGTCCAGATCGGCCATAACGTGCGCATCGGGGAACACACGGCGATTGCCGGCTGTGTCGGCATCTCGGGCAGCGTGACGATCGGGAGGCGCTGCATGATCGGCGGCATGGCGGGTTTCGCGGGGCACCTCGAGGTCTGCGACGACGTCGTGATTACGGGCAAGACCATGGTGTCGCGGTCGATCAACGAGCCTGGGGTCTATTCCGGCAAGCTGCCGCTGGACCTGGCGCCGCGATTCCGCCGCAACAGCGCTCGCTTCCAGCAGCTCGACGAGCTCGCACGGCGGGTGCGCCGCCTCGAGCGCGCGGGCGACACGACCACGGGTGGCCACGATGAATGAGCAAGGTGGGTTCGACTTCGAAGAAGTGATGCGACGCCTGCCGCACCGATACCCGTTCCTGCTCGTGGACCGGGTGCTCGAATGCCAGGCCGGCGAGCGGATCGTGGCGCTCAAGAACGTCACGGTGAACGAGCAGTTCTTCGTGGGGCACTTCCCGAGCCGCCCCGTCATGCCGGGCGTGCTGGTGCTCGAGGCACTGGCGCAGGCGGCCGGAATCCTCGCCTTCATCACGGCGGGGGTCTATCCGGACGAGAACGCGCGCCTCTACTTCGCCGGCATCGACAAGGCGCGCTTCCGTCGCCCGGTGGTGCCCGGTGACCAGCTGCGGCTCACCGCGACGCTCGAGCGCCGGATACGCACGATCTGGAAGTTCGCGACGCTGGCGGAAGTCGCGGGCGAGGAAGTGTGCTCCGCCGAAATGCTGGTGATGCCGGGCTGATCGAACGGCGAGGCGGGCCGAGCGGAGATTTCGATGCCAGTGTCCATACACCCGACTGCCGTGATCGCGCCGGATGCCGTGCTGGACGACGGTGTCGAGATCGGTCCCTACTCGGTCATCGGGCCTGGCGTTGCGATCGGTCGCGACACGAAGATTGGGCCCCACGTCGTGATCCAGAGCGCGACGCGCATCGGTGCCGGCAACCGCATCTTCCAGTTTGCCTCGGTCGGCGACGCGCCCCAGGACAAGAAATACAAGGGCGAGCCCACGCGGCTCGAGATCGGCGACCGCAACGTGATTCGCGAGTGCGTGACCCTGAACCGCGGCACGGCGAAGGACCAGGGCGTGACGCGCATCGGCAGCGACAACCTGTTCATGTCCTATTCGCACGTCGCCCACGACTGCGTGGTCGGCAACCAGTGCGTGCTCGCCAACCAGGCGACGCTCGGCGGGCACGTGCACCTCGGCGACTGGGTCATCATGGGTGGACTGTCGGCGATTCACCAGTTCTGCAGGGTCGGTGCCCACGCCTTCATCGCCAACAACGCCGCGGTCACCCGCGACGTGCCGCCGTTCGTCATGGCCGTCGGCCAGCCGGCCGCGGCGCACAGCGTCAACGCCGAGGGTCTCAAGCGGCGCGGGTTCACTGCGGAGCAGATCCGCAACATCCGTGGTGCCTTCAAGCTGCTCTACCGGTCGGGCCTCAAGCTCGCCGAAGCGGGCGAGCGCGTCGCGGCGCTCGCGCGCGAACAGCCGGAGATCCTGCCGATCGCGGAGTTCCTGCCGCAGTCCACGCGCAGCATCGTCCGCTGAGCGACGGTGTCGGCGCACGCGGCAACGGGCGCAGCCGCCGAGGCCTTCGGGCTGGTGGCGGGTGAGACCTCCGGCGACAACCTCGGTGGCTCGCTGATCCGTGCGCTCGGCGAGCGCGCGCCGGGTGTGCGGTTCATCGGGGTGGGCGGGCCACGCATGCGGGCCGCGGGGTGCGAAGCCTGGTACCCGGCGGAGACGCTCGCGATCATGGGACTCGCCGAGATCGTGCGGCACCTGCCGCGCCTGCTGCGGCTGCGCAGGGACCTGCTGCGACGCTTCGAGGCCGCGCAGCCCGCCGTGTTCGTCGGCATCGATTCGCCGGAATTCAACCTGCGCGTCGCCCGGGCGCTCAAGGAGCGCGGCGTGCCGACTGTCCAGTATGTCAGCCCGCAGGTGTGGGCCTGGCGCCAGGGACGCGTGCGCACGATCGGTCGAGCCGTGGACCTCGTCCTTTGCGTCCTGCCATTCGAGACCGGGTTCTACGCAGCGCACGGCGTCCGCGCCGTGTTCGTGGGTCATCCGCTCGCCGACCAGGTGCCGTTCGAGTCCGACGCGCGGGCGGCGCGGGCGGCGCTCGGCCTCGCGACGCACGGACCCGTGGTCGCGGTGCTGCCAGGCAGCCGTCGCGCCGAGGTGGCGCGGCTCGGGCCGCGCTTCGCGGCGACGATCGCCTGGCTGCATGCGCGACGCCCCGACCTCGCCTACGTGGCGGCGATGGCGAGCCCCGCGGCGCGCGAGGGTTTCGCGGCAGCACTGGCGGCTCACGCGCCGGGCGTGCCCGTGGCGATCGTCGACGGCCGCGCGCAGGAGGTGATCGCGGCGAGCGACGTCGTGCTGCTCGCCTCCGGCACCGCGACGCTGGAGGCAACGCTCGTCAAGCGTCCGATGGTGGTCGCCTATTGCGTGGCACCGCTCACGGCCTGGCTGCTGCGCGACCTGGCGCTGGTGAAGACGCAGTTCTTCTCCCAGCCGAACCTGCTGGCCGGGCGCAAGCTGGTGCCGGAGTTCTTCCAGCAGGAGGTCCGTGCCGACCTGCTCGGTCCGGCGCTGCTCGAACAGCTCGGGCGCAGCGACCGCGCCGAACTCGTCGCGGCTTTCGGCGAGATCCACCGCGAGCTGCGCCGCGATGCGAGCGTGCGCGCCGCCGACGCGATCCTCGATCTCGTGGCGCAGCGGCGCGCCCCGGCATGAAACGCGCCGGGCACGTCCAGGCTGCGCTCGAACCGCGTGCGCCCGGGCACACGGCGGGTGTCGACGAAGCGGGGCGGGGGCCGCTCGCGGGTCCCGTGGTCGCCGCGGCCGTCATCCTCGATGCGGCGCGACCCATCGCAGGTCTCGCCGATTCGAAGCAGCTTTCGCCGGGCCGTCGCACGCGCCTCGCCGCGGAGATCCGCGCGGGCAGCACGGCCTGGGGCGTCGGCTGGGCAGACGCAGCCGAGGTCGACGCGTTGAACGTGCTGCAGGCCACGTTCCTCGCGATGCGTCGCGCGCTCCTCGCGCTCCACGTCGCGCCGGCGCACGTGATCGTGGACGGCGACCGCTGTCCCGTGCTGCGCGACCTGTCACCCGCCTGTTCCGTCGAGGCTGTCGTGAAGGGCGACGTGACGGTGCCGAGCGTGAGCGCGGCGTCCATCCTCGCCAAGGTCGCGCGCGACGAATTCATGTGTCGCCTCGGAGAGCGCTATCCCGGGTATGGGTTCGGCGCGCACAAGGGATACCCGACGGCGACCCACCTCGAGGCGCTGCGCCGCCTCGGTCCGTCGCCGGTGCACCGCATGAGCTACGCCCCGGTACAATCGTGCCTTCCCCGCTGAGCCAGGCCATGGCGCGCTTCGTCCACCTCCACGTGCATACGGAGTACTCGCTCGTCGATGGCGTCGTGCGCATCGAGAGCGAGCAGCGGGACGACGGCAGCGTGGCGCGCGAAGGCCTGATCGATGCCTGCGCCCGGCTTGGCATGCCGGCCGTCGCGCTCACCGACCAGGGCAACCTGTTCGCACTGGTGAAGTTCTACCGCACGGCGCAGGCGCGCGGCCTGAAGCCGCTGGTCGGTGTCGATGCCCTGGTCCGCGAGCCGGGCGAACGCGGGGAAGCGAGCCGCCTCGTGCTGCTCTGTCGTGACGAACGTGGCTACCGGAACCTGACCCGCCTCGTGACGCGCTCGTACCTCGAGGGACAGGGACGGCAGGGGCCGACGCTGTGCCGGTCCTGGCTCGATGCAGGCAGCACGGCCGGCCTGATCGCCCTGTCCGGGGGGCGCGAGGGCGACGTCGGGCGCTGCCTCGGCGGTGGTCGCCGCGCGGACGCGGCACGGGCACTCGATGCGTGGCTCGAACTGTTCGGCGACGGCTACTACCTGGAGTTGCAGCGCACGGGCCGGGCGGGCGAGGAAGAGTGCATCGCGGGCTCGCTCGACCTCGCCATCGCGAAAGGCGTGCCCGTCGTGGCGACCAACGACGTGCGGTTCCTCGCTCGCGACGAGTTCGAAGCCCACGAGGCACGGGTGTGCATCCAGGACGGTACGCTGCTCGGCGACCCGGCGCGGCCGCGGCGCTACAGCGAGGAGCAGTACCTGCGCTCGCCCGACGAGATGGCGAGGCTCTTCGCCGACCTGCCGGAAGCGCTCGAGAACTCCGTCGAGATCGCCAGGCGCCTGAATCTGGAGATCCGCCTCGGCAAGGCATCGCTGCCGGCGTACCCGGTCCCGGGCGGCCGCTCGACCGAGGATCACCTGCGGGACGAGGCGCAGGCGGGCCTGGCCGCGCGTCTCGCGGCGCCCGTGGCGGGTGCAGGGCCCGTCGAGGAAGGGGTCGCCTACGAGCGGCGCCTGCAGACCGAACTCGAAGTGATCTGCCAGATGGGATTCGCCGGGTACTTCCTCATCGTCGCGGACTTCATCCGCTGGGCGCGCGCAAACGGCGTCCCGGTCGGCCCGGGTCGCGGCTCCGGGGCCGGATCCCTCGTCGCCTATGTGCTCGGGATCACCGACCTCGACCCGCTCCGCCACGACCTGCTGTTCGAGCGGTTCCTGAATCCGGAGCGCGTCTCGATGCCGGACTTCGACGTGGACTTCTGCATGGAAGGCCGCGACCGGGTGATCGATTACGTCGCCGGTCGCTACGGACGCGACCGGGTCTCGCAGATCATCACCTACGGCACCATGGCCGCGAAGGCCGTGGTGCGCGACGTCGCGCGCGTGCTCGGCCTGAACTACGGGTTCGCCGACGGCATCGCGAAGCTCATACCCTTCGAGCTCGGCATCACGCTCGACGATGCGCTCGCGAAGGAGGAGGAACTCCGCAAGCGCTATCGCAACGAGGACGAGGTGCGCGAGCTCATCGACCTCGCGCGGAGGCTCGAGGGCCTGGTGCGCAACGCCGGGACGCACGCGGGCGGCGTGGTGATCGCCCCCTCGGTGCTCACTGACTTCGCCCCGCTCTATTGCGAGGAGGGCGGCTCGAGCGTCGTCACGCAGTTCGACAAGGACGACGTCGAGTCGGCTGGACTCGTCAAGTTCGACTTCCTCGGCCTGCGCACGCTGACCATCATCGACTGGGCGGTGCGCACCGTGAACGCCGGGCGCGCGGCGCGCGGCGAGCCGCTGCTCGACATGGCCACGCTGCCGATGGAAGACCCGGCGACCTACGCGCTGCTCAAGCGCTGCGAGACCACCGCCGTCTTCCAGCTCGAGTCGCGCGGCATGAAGGATCTCATCCGCCGCCTGCAGCCGGACTGCTTCGACGACGTCGTGGCGCTGGTGGCGCTGTTCCGGCCCGGTCCGCTGCAGTCGGGCATGGTCGAGGACTTCATCAACCGCAAGCACGGCCGCAGCAGCGGGCCCATCGACTACCTGCACCCGGACCTGAAGCCGGTGCTGCAGTCGACCTACGGCGTGATCCTGTACCAGGAACAGGTGATGCAGATCGCGCAGGTGCTCGCGGGCTACACCCTCGGCGGCGCCGACCTGCTGCGCCGCGCCATGGGCAAGAAGAAGCCCGAGGAGATGGCGAAGCAGCGCTCGGTCTTCGTCGCGGGCGCAACGGAGCGCGGCGTCGCCGAGGCGACCGCCGCGCACATCTTCGACCTGATGGAGAAGTTCGCAGGCTACGGCTTCAACAAGTCGCACTCGGCGGCCTACGCGGTCCTCTCGTACCAGACCGCGTGGCTCAAGACGCATCACCCGGCCGCGTTCATGGCGGCCGTGCTGTCGTCCGACATGGACAAGACCGACAAGGTCGTGTCGATCATCGACGAATGCACCCGCATGGGCCTCGTCGTCGATCCGCCCGACGTAAACGAGTCGCAGTACATGTTCACGGTCTCCGGCCCGAAGGCGATCCGCTACGGACTCGGCGCGATCAAGGGCGTCGGCCAGGCCGTCGTCGACAACCTGCTCGCGGAGCGGGCGAACGGCGGGCGGTTCTCCGACATCCGCGACATGTGTCGCCGCCTCGACCTCAACCGGGTCAACCGGCGCGTGCTGGAGGCGCTGCTCCGCTCGGGCGCCATGGATGGGCTCGGGGCCAATCGCGCGACCCTCATGCACCAGTTGCCCTGGGCGATGCAGGCCGCCGACCAGAGCTCGCGCGCGCAGGCTGCGGGCCAGGACGATCTGTTCGGGCTCGCGGAACCCGTGGCGCCCGCGCGCGCTGCCGTCGCGGGGCTCGATGAGAGCCTGCCGGAATGGAGCGAGGCGGTGCGGCTCGCGGGCGAACGCGAGACGCTCGGCCTCTACCTGACCGGGCACCCGATCACCGAGTTCGAGAAGGAACTGCGCCCGATCACGAGCGGCCGCATCGCGGACGTTGGCGGCGCGCGGCCGGCCGGCGCGGGCGAGGGTGGCTGGCGCGGGCCCGGTCGCAACGTCACCGTGGCCGGCCTGGTGCTCGAGGTCCGCAAGCGCGGTGGCCGCACCAGCTTCGTGCTCGACGATCGCAGCGGGCGGCTCGAAGTCACGATGTTCGAGGACGTCTACCAGCAGTACCGGGCGCTCGTGTCCCGCGACGCGATCCTGGTCGTCGACGGCAGCCTGCGCTGGGACGACTTCATCGAGGACTGGCGTGTCGCCGCCCGACGCATCCTGGACGTCGACCAGGCGCGCGAACAGTACGCGCATCGCCTGGTGCTGCGCTGGCCCCCGGGCGAGCGCAATGGCGACGCCCGCAAGCTCGTCTCGGCGATCGAGCAGGCCTTGCGGCCGAGCCGCGGCGGGCGCTGCTCCGTCGCCATCCGCTATCGCCGCGACGATGCCGCGGCCTACCTGCAGTTCGGCGAGGAATGGGCCGTTCGGCCGTCCCGGGAGCTCATCGAGCGTCTCGGGACGATCGTCGGCCGCGAGGGCGTGGAAGTCGTCTACGCGCCGCGCGTCGAGGCCTGAACGGCGCCCGGCAGCGC
>JAGOXN010000276.1 GCA_018059685.1 Steroidobacteraceae bacterium
CGCCGTCTCGAGCGCCTGGACATGGAGAAGGCGCTTGATCACCTCCGCGCTCTCGGGCTGCCGCGAGGCCTGTGGGTACACCTCACGCAGTCCGGGCCACAGGTGCTTCCTCGCGTCCGTCGGATAGGCGTAGAAGCCCGCGCCGAAGCGACGTCCGGGCCGCTTCAGGTCCTCGACGAACTTCTGCACCACATCGTAGGCCACGGGCTTCACGAATTTCCGTCCGAGGTCCTGCTCCGTCTGCCGGATGACCTTCCACTGCAGGTCCATGGTCACTTCGTCGCTGACCGCGAGCGGTCCGACCGGCATCCCGGCGAGCTTCGCCGCGTTCTCGATCAGCGCCGGGTTGACGCCCTCCTGCAGCAGCGCCATGCCCTCGTAGACGTACGTGCCGAAGCAGCGGCTCGTGTAGAAACCCCGGCTGTCGTTCACGACGATGGGCGTCTTGCGCAGCTGGCCGACGTAGTCGAGCGCCCGCGCGAGCGTTTCCTCGGACGTCTTCCTGCCGAGAATGATCTCGACGAGGGCCATCTTGTCCACGGGGGAGAAGAAGTGGATGCCGATGAACTGCGCCGGGCGCTTCGAAACCTGTGCGAGGCCCGTGATCGGCAGTGTCGAGGTATTGCTCGCGAACACCGTGCCCGTCGGGATCACTGCCTCGGTCTGGCGCGTGACGTCCGCCTTGACCTCCCGGTTCTCGAACACCGCCTCGATCACGAGATCGCTGCCTGCGAGGTCGTCATGCCTCGTCGTCGGCCTGATGCGCGCCAGGATGGCGTCAGCCTCGGCCTGCGTCCGCTTGCCGCGCTCGACGTCCTTCGCGAGCAGCCGCTGCGAGTACGCCTTGCCCTTCGCCGCGAGCTCGGGCGTGCTGTCGAGCAGCGCCACATCCATGCCGGCGAGCGCCGAGACATGGGCGACGCCGGCGCCCATCATCCCGGCGCCGAGGATCCCGAGTCGTCGCACCTGCGATTTCGGCGGACCCGCCGGGCGCCGCGCGAGCTTGTCGGCGAGCCCCTTGTTCACGAACATCGTGCGCATCAGGTTCCGCGCCACGGGACCGGCGAGCAGCTGTCCGAAATACTTCGACTCGATGGCGAGACCCGCATCGATCGGCACCTGCGTGCCCTCGTACACGCAGGAAAGGATCGCGAGCGGCGCCGGGAAGTTGCGCATGGTCGCCTGCGCGGTGAGCGCCGTCCCCATCATGAAGGCCTGCGCGGCCGCGGGCGAGGCCTGTCCGGCGCCACCCGGGATGCGAAACCCCTTCCGGTCCCAGGGCTGGACGCCTGCGCCGCCGTTCAGTATCCACTGCCGCGCCCGCTCGACGATTTCCGCCGCCGGCGCAACTTCGTGCACCAAGCCCTTCTTGAGCGCCTCCTGTGCGCGCACGGTCCGACCCTCGGTGATCAGCTTGAGCGCCTCGGCCACGCCAATCAGGCGCGGCACGCGCTGCGTGCCGCCGGCGCCCGGCAGCAAGCCGATGGTCACTTCGGGAAGGCCGACGGCGGCCTTCGGTTCGTCCGCCATCACGCGGTAGTGGCAGGCGAGCGCGACCTCGAAGCCGCCGCCCAGGGCCACGCCGTTGATCGCCGCCGCAATCGGCTTGCCACAGGTCTCGAGCCGGCGCAGCAGGCGCGACAGCCCGTGGCTGAATCCTGCGGCCTCGACGGCCGACATGCCGCGCTCGAAGGCACCGACCATGTCCTTGATGTCGGCCCCCGCCATGAAGCTCGACTTGCCCGATGCCACCACGGCCCCGCGAATGCCGGGATCGCTCGCGATGCGCTCCACACACTGCGCGAGGTCGGCGGTGAACTCCGGCGTGAGCACGTTCATCGGCCGGCCGACGACGTCCATGAGCAGGACCGCAATGGCGTCGGTGTCGACGGTGAAACGGATGTTCTCGGTCATGGCTGGTCTTCCTGCCCGGTGTCCGCGTCGTTTCAGACGCGTTCGATGATGGTCGCCGTTCCCATGCCCGCGCCGACGCAGAGCGTCACGAGTGCGGTCGAGAGGTCGCGACGTTCCAGTTCGTCGAGCACCGTGCCGAGGATGACGGCGCCGGTCGCCCCGAGCGGGTGGCCGAGCGCAATCGCGCCGCCGTTCACGTTGACCTGGTCCGGCGCAAGTTCCATGTCGCGCTGGTAGCGCAGCACGACCGAGGCGAACGCCTCGTTGATCTCCCAGAGATCGATGTCCAGGGGCTTCATGCGGGCACGCTTCAGCGCCTTGCGGCTCGCGGCAGCGGGACCGGTGAGCATGATCGTGGGCTCGCTGCCGATCGAGGCGAAGCCGACGATGCGCGCGCGGGCCCGGAGCCCCGCCTTGCGCGCCGCGCGCCTGCTGCCGACGAGCACGGCGGCGGCACCGTCGACGATGCCGCTCGAGTTGCCGGCGGTGTGCACGTGCGAGATTGACTCGACCTGCGGGTAGCGCTGGATCGCCACGGCATCGAATCCACCCTCCTCGCCGACCTGCACGAACGCGGGCTTCAGCTTCGCGAGGTCCTCGAGGCTCGTACCCGGTCGCAGGTATTCGTCTCTCGCCAGCACGACCTGCCCGATGACGTCCTTCACCGGCACGACCGAGCGATCGAAGTGGCCGGCCTGCTGGGCCAGTGCCGCGCGCCGCTGGCTCTCGACCGCGTATGCGTCGACCTGCTCGCGCGTATGCCCGTCGAGGGTCGCGATGAGATCCGCGCTCACGCCCTGAGGCACGAAGTACTGGTGCCAGGCAACCTGCGGATCGATCGCCCAGGCGCCGCCGTCCGAGCCCATCGGCACGCGCGACATGGACTCGACGCCACCGCCGATGACGAGTTCGTCCTGGCCCGACATGACCTGGGCGGCCGCGGTGTTGACCGATTCGAGGGCCGATGCGCAGAAGCGATTGATCTGCTTGCCCGGTACACTCTCGGCGTATCCGGCGACCAGGGCAGCCACGCGCGCGATGTCCGCGCCCTGCTCACCCACGGGCGAGACGCAGCCGAGGACGACGTCGTCGACGAGGTTCGTATCGAGGCTGTTGCGGTCGCGGATTGCAGCGAGCGTCTGCGCTGCGAGCTGGACGGGCGTGATCGCGTGGAGCGAACCATCCGGCCGGCCGCGGCCGCGCGGTGTGCGCACCGCGTCGAGTATGAAGGCATCGGTCATGTCCGCGTCCCGGTGTAATGTTGCGGCGCGATACTATACCAGCGCAGTCGCAGGCCACCCGGCGCCACGCAGGTACAAGTGCAATTGCGCCACCGGACGCGGCGCCACCCTGAAGAAGCGTTCGCGGACTCCGGCCGCCGGTTATTCGTCGGGAGCCAGGGTGAGTTCCAGGCCGTCGAGCGACTCGTCGAAATCCACCTGGCAGCTCAAGCGCGAATGCCCGGCATCGTAGTGTTCGAGCTCGACCAGGAGTTCCCGTTCATCGCCCTGCGGCGGCGGCAGGCGATCGACCCAGTCGGGTGCGATCAGGATGTGGCAGGTCGCGCAGGAGCACATTCCGCCGCAGATCGCGGTCACCCCATAGTCGTATTCACGCAGGGTTTCCATCAGTTTCACGCCGGCGCGGCCTTCGATCTCGTGCTGCACCCCATCCCGGTCGATCACCCTCATCCTGGCCATGCGTCACCCTTGCCTGCGTCGAGCGCACCATTATTGCAGCGCAAGAGGCGCAGCGCGAGCCGGTTCCGCCGCGCGGCACCGGTGCCCTCTGGGTCCCGGTGATCCTGCAGCCAGAGTCGATACCAGAGCCACTGCACGTAGTCGAAGACCCAGCAGGCATCCGCAAGTGCGGTGCCACGCTCATCGCCGCCCAGGCCATAGGCGTCGAGAAATACCGACTTCCGGTGCTCGTCGAGTTCGTGCTGGCACAGGACGGAGGCCAGGTCGAACAGCGGATCCCCGAGGCCACCGTATTCCCAGTCGACCAGCCAGAGTCGCGACCCCGTGTCGATCACGTTCAGGTGATGCACGTCGTTGTGGCAGACCGTGCGCGACGGCGGGCGTCCGGCGAGGCGCGCGAAGACCGGCTGCGCACGGTCGCGCAGCGCCACGTCGCCTGCGCGGTCGTCGACCAGGCCCGCGAGGCGCGCGCCGAGCCCGGCCGCCTGCTGCTCGAAACTCACCGTGCGCAGGTGGCGTGGGATCTCGTGGGCGTGGAGGCGCCGCAGCAGCGCGCCGATGCGCCTCAGGTTGGCTTCGCGACCCGCATCCTCGACGGACCAGGAC
>JAGOXN010000043.1 GCA_018059685.1 Steroidobacteraceae bacterium
CGCAGGAGCTGTTCACGCTCGGCGGCTTCCTCGACCTCTCCGGAATGCCCTCGAACGCGCTGTGGGGAACCCAGTACGGGATCGTCCGGACCGTGGCCTATCGCCGCATCAGCCGCGGCGGCACGGGATTCTTCGAGTTCCCGGCCTACCTCGGGGCCTCGCTCGAAGCCGGCAACGTCTGGCAGACACGCGACGACGTCGACCTGGGTCGCCTCGAGACCGCCGGCAGCCTGTTTCTCGGCGCCGAGAGCCCGCTCGGTCCGGTGTATCTCGCTGCCGGACTCGCCGAGGGCGGCAAGGCCGCGTTCTACCTGGTGCTCGGCAAGACCTTCTGACGGCCAGCGGGACGTCGTCGACCGCGACCATGGTCGACGACAGGTACAATGACGCAGTTCGATGCCACTGGATCAGCGATGGCCACCTGCCACGAGCACAACCTGAGACAGCCCCTGCCTGAGCACCGGCCCTATGGAATCAGGCTGCGGTTGCGCGCAAGCGATCCCTTTCGCAACCTGGTTGGTGGCGAGTGGGACCGGGAACACTGGTTCGCCTCGCGCGCCGAACGGGACGACGCGCTCGCCCGCATGAGCGGCCGTTACCTCTATTTCCGCCCGGGAGACCAGCCCACGCTCGATTTCGAGACCGTCGACCCCTGATCCGCGGTCCCGCGGTCCCCCGCGCCCTCGCGGTCCGACCAGCCGAGGATTCCCCGCGTGACGAGGCGATAGAGCGGTTTGCCCGTGCAGGCCCACAGCTCCGCGATCGGCGATCGGCGCGCGAGGATCGCGTGCTGGCGCGCCGTCAGGCCCTCCGGACAGTACGTCCGCTTGTGCTTCAGCAGGTGCCGCAGGTCGTCGTATGCCTGCATGCGGAAGCGCCATCCCCGGTGCCGCGGTCGTGACGCGAGCTGGAAGTCCACGAGGGCCGGCCGTCCCTCCGGCGTGACGAGCCAGTTGGGCTCCTTCGCAAGGTCGTTGTGCAGCACGCCGGCGGCATGCAGGTGTCGCACCAGGCGCAGGGCTGCGGTGAAATAGGCCGGGTCGGCGGGCCGCGCGCGGTGCAGCGGCTCGCCGTCGAGCCACGATCGACGCAGCCTGTGGCCGTCCCAGGATTCGAGACGCGGCACTGCCCTCACGCGTGCCAGCGCCTCGAGCGCGCAAGCTTCCCGGCGCGCAAGGCGCCGCGCGAGCGCGCGCGCCCACCAGCGCGCCGCGCCCGTATCGCGTTCCACGCATGCCACGCCTGCGGACCCGGGCGAACGGTACACGCGGCTCACGGTGCCGAACACGTCACGCTTGAGGATCTCCCGGCCGCCGTCGCAGCTCACGGGAGGCGGATCCACGTGGGCGTGAGGCCCGTCGCGTGCATCGCATCGGCGATCCGCACGAGTGCATAGACGCCGAGCATCGAGGCTGCATCGAGGAAGGACTTGCGGAAGACGCGCGGGCGGACCTCGATGCGCTCGGGTAGACCGCGTGGCATGGCTCGCGGCAGGAACGCCGGGACCGCCCGCCGGTAGCGTGCGAAATCCTCGCCATGGTTGCGGGCAAGGTGCGCATCCTCGCGCCGTGCCGCTGCGACGTGCAGGCCGCCGATGCTCACGACGAGCGCCGTGGTGATTGCGAGGCTGCGCGAGGCGAGCCCGACACCGAGCATGGCGAGCGTCGAAAGCGCATAGAGCGGATGGCGTGCAAGGGCATAGGGTCCGGTGCGGACGAGCGTCGTGTCCTTGTAGCCGGCAATGAACGCCGAGGCCCAGATCCGCCCGAGGACCGCGACGGCGACGCAGGCGAGGCCCGCGAGCTGCATCAGTTCACCGGCCAGTCCCGTGACGAGGGCGCGTTCGGAGACGGCGACGAGCCCGATCGTGGCGACGAGCAGCGCAAAGGCGAGTCTCAGCCGGGTCATGCTCCGCGAGGCGGTCATGCAGGGATTCTAGCGGGCGGCTAAAGTGCGCACATGCAATGGACCACCGCATACCTGGCCTCGGCCGGCGCCGCCCTGTTCCAGATCCTGCCGATCGTGAACCCGCTCGGCGCCGTGCCACTCGTCCTGTCGGTGTCCGCGCACCTTCCGGAGCTGGAACGGCAGCGACAGATCAAGCGTGCGTGCATCTACACCTTCGTCCTGATGGCCGGGTTCCTGGTGGCCGGCGGGCTCATCATGAATTTCTTCGGCATCTCTATCCCCGGCATGCGCATCGCCGGCGGGATGATCCTCGCGTTCCTCGGCTTCGGCATGCTGTTCCCGAGCGCCCCGACGTCTGCGGCCGCGCCGGCGCCGGGGGAAATCCGCTACGACATCGCCTTCACGCCGCTCGCGATGCCGGGCCTGAGCGGCCCGGGTACCTTCGCCGTGGTCATGAGCCTCTCGTCGCAGGCGACCGCGCGGCGTGGCCTTTCCCTGGTGATCGACTTCCTCGGCATCGCGACCGCCATCCTGCTCGTCGCCGTGCTGTCGTGGTTCGTGCTGCGCGGCGCCGAGCGGTTCAACCGTCTGCTCGGGGCCACCGGAATGGTGGCGCTGACCCGCCTGATGGGCTTCCTCATGATCTGCATCGGCGTACAGTTCATCATCAATGGCACGACGGTGATTCTTGCCGATCCCCGCGTGTGGGAAGGGCTCGGAGAAGCGCTGCGCCAGCGGACGTGACCCGGGCGGAGGGCACCCACATGTGGACGCAGCGCAGGAAGAACCTCGGGTTGCCAGCCGCCAGCGAAGCATTGCCCGGACGCGCCGAGCGCATGCCGGTGGCCGAGCGGCATTTCGTGAATGGCCACAGGCTCGTGCCACCCTTTCCAGAGGGCCTGCAGCTCGCGCACTTCGCCATGGGCTGCTTCTGGGGCGTGGAGCGCAGGTTCTGGATGCTGCCTGGCGTGTACAGCACGTCGGTCGGCTATGCGGCCGGGACCACGCGCAACCCGACCTACGACGAGGTCTGCAGCGGGCTCACCGGTCATGCCGAGGTCGTCCGGGTCGTCTATGACCCGGCACGCGTGAGCTACGCGGACCTGCTGCGGGTCTTCTGGGAGTCCCATGACCCGACGCAGGGCATGCGTCAGGGCAACGATGTCGGCACGCAGTATCGATCGGGAATCTACTGGCACGACGACGCACAGCGCGCCGCGGCCGAGCGCAGCCGCGACGATTACCAGGCGCGCCTATCAGCGGCGGGCTTCGGTCCGATCACGACCGGGATCGAGGCGGCGCCCGAGTTCTACTACGCAGAGGACTACCACCAGCAGTACCTCGCGAAGAATCCCGGTGGTTACTGCGGGCTCGCCGGGACGGGCGTGGCCTGTCCGGTGGGCGTCGTGCCGGCGGGCGAACCGCGCCGGAATCCGTCGCAGTCCTGACCGGCGGGGTCACTCCGGCGGCGGCGCGCCCGGACTCGGATCCTCCATGGGATAGGTGGTCGCCGGTGCCGATTCCCCATCGGTCGCCGGCGGCGCAGCCGTCACGCTGCCAGGCTCCGGCTCTGCCTGAGCCGCCGGGGCCACTGGCGCCGTGCCCGCCGCAGCGCGGGTCGTGGCCTCGTTGAGCGAGGCAGTGAACGCCACGGCCGCAGGGGGCGGCGCCGCGATGCGTCCTTCCAGTATCTGCGACGGCAGTACACCCGAGACGCCGTAGGCGCTCGCGTTGGAACCGTCGTCGATCGCGATCACGGTGCCATCGAGCGCCACGCCGGCGAAGATGCCTTCGTTACGCGAGTAGGACAGCACCTGCGCCTTGAACGTCGCATCGGTCGTCGCGGCGGCCGCGCGGCCGAGCGGACCCGCGGCCACGCTCGCGTCCGCGCCGAGCGTCACCTTGCCACCGGCGACGCCTTCGACGCTCCGGCGCGACATGAGCACCAGCACGAAGTCCGTGGACTGCACGCCGAACTGGAAACCGAAATTGATGCCCCCGAGCCTGACGAAGACCGGGTTGCTCCAGGATCCATCCGGGTTGCGCACCGCCATCACGCCGCTTCCGCCGCGGCCGCCGATGCCAAGTGCCGCCTTGATCACGTTCGGCGCGACCACGATGCCGTAGGCGCGCTCGAGCAGCCAGGACGGGATGGACTGCTCGGTCATGTTGGTGAACGACTCGAAGACCTTGCGGGACTCCTCGAGACGTCGGTCCGTCCGCGTGTCCGCATGCGCGGCCGGCAGCAGGGAGGCGAGCAGCAGCGTGGCCAGGATCGAAGCCAGGTATCGTCGCATCGTGGCAGCATCGTCCGGTTCAGAGGGAACGCCGATCTTAACAGAATGGGTCGCCGCGGGGCCCGCGACCCGCGCGACCCGCACTCATCCGCTGTTGCGCAGGCCCGCCGCGATGCCGTTGATCGTGAGGTGGATGCCGCGCCGCCCGCGCTCGTCGCTCGGCCCCGTGCGGTGCCGGCGCAGCAGCTCGACCTGGATGTGATTCAGCGGGTCGAGATAGGGGAAGCGGTACCTGATCGAGCGGGCCAGCCGCGGGTTTCCCGCGAGCAGTGCTTCGGCGCCCAGGATCCGCAGCAGGGCGCTCATCGTCGAATCGTATTCGGCGCGGATGCGCCTGAAGACCCGCTCGCGCAGGGCGGAATCGCCGACCAGTGCGGCATAACGCGAGGCGATCGCGAGATCGGCCTTCGCGAGCACCATCTCCATGTTGGACAGCACCGACGCGAAGAACGGCCATTCCCGATGCATCCGCCGGAGCAGTCCGAGGCCGTCCTCGTTGCCGGTGAGCCACGCATCGACCGCAGACCCGAATCCGTACCAGCCGGGCAGCATCACGCGGCATTGCGACCACGAGAACACCCAGGGGATGGCGCGCAGCCGCTCGATCGCGCGCGACTGGCTGCGCGAAGCGGGCCGGCTGCCGATGTTGAGCTCGGCGATCTCGCTGATGACGGTGGATTCCCAGAAGTAATCCTCGAAACCCGGTGTCTCGTGGACGAGCGCGCGATAGGCGGCGTACGCGTGGCCCGACAGCGCCTCCATCGCGTCGAGGAACTGTGGCGGAGGAGCCGGTCCCGCGCCGCCGAGCAGGGTCGCCTCGAGCGTGGCCGCCGCCAGGATCTCGAGATTGCGGAGCCCTACCTCGAGGTTCGAGTACTTGACGCCGATCACCTCGCCCTGCTCGGTGATGCGGATCTGGCCCTGCACCGTGCCGCCGGGTTGCGCGAGGATCGCCTCGTAACTCGGTTCGCCGCCACGACCCACCGAGCCGCCCCGCCCGTGGAAGAGGCGCAGCCGGACGCCGTGTCCCCGGAACGTGTCGACGAGCGCGACCTGCGCCTTGAAGAGCTCCCAGCGGGACGTGAGGTAGCCGCCGTCCTTGTTGCTGTCCGAGTAGCCGAGCATGACCTCCTGGGCCCCGCCACGCGAGGCGAGCATGCGGAGGTAGACCGGCAGCGACATCAGCGCGTCCATCGTCCGTGCTGCAGCCCGCAGGTCGGCAATGGTCTCGAACAGCGGCACGATGTTGCACGCGAGCCGCGCACCTCCCGGCTGAAACAGGCCCACCTCGCGCAGCAGCAGCGCCACCTCGAGCACGTCGGAGACGGCATCGCACTTCGAGATCACGTAGTTCGGCACGCAGGCGGGCCCGTACGCCGCATGCATCCGCGCGGCCGCCGCCAGCACCGCGAGCTCGTCGCGGGTCCCGGCGGAGTATTCGACGTAAGGCGAGACAAGCAGACGCGGCGTCGCCAGCTCCTCCAGCAGCAGCCCCACGCGCGCGTCCTCGCCCATCGCCCGGTAATCGACCGCGGGTCGCGCGGCCGCGACGAGCTCGGCGACGACACGCTCATGCACCTCCGAGTTCTGGCGCAGGTCGACGGCCGCGAGATGGAAACCGAACACGTCCACGGCGCGGCGCAGCCGGCGCAGGCGTCCCCGACCGAGCAGCGCGGATCCCTGCGACGCGAGCGAGCGGTCCAGGACGGCGAGGTCTGCGGCGAACCCGGCCGCATCGGCGTAGGGCGGGGCCTCGCCGACTGCGTGGCGCAGGGGTTCGCGCTGGTCGAGCGCGCGCGAAGTCGCCGCGATGCGTGCGTACAGTCCTGTCAGCGCGCGGCGATAGGGTTCGTCGCGGCGGTGCGGACTCCGGTCCGGGGATCGCTCGGCCAGCGCCGCGAGTTCGGGGACGACTTCGCTCCACAGCGTCGTCACCGACAGCTCGGCGCCGAGGGCATGCAACTGCTCGAGGTAGAACTCGAACGCGCGCGAGGACTGCATGCGCAGGGTCTGCTCGAGCACGTCCGCCGTCACGAAGGGATTGCCGTCGCGGTCACCGCCGATCCAGCTGCCGATCCTGAGGAACGACGGCAGCACTTCCGTCGGCTGGTCCGGGCCGCGCCGGGCGAGCTCGTCCTCGAGCCCGCCGTACATGAAGGGCAGGGCCGGGAGGAACGTCTGCTCGAAATACGAGAGCCCGTTCGCGACCTCGTCGAGGACGCCGAGCTTCTCGAGGCGCAGCATGCGCGTCTGCCAGAGCGCGAGGATGGCGCGCCGGACCGCCTCGTCGTTGACGGCCAGTTCCTGCGGCGTCAGCCGCGAGCGCTCGCGCAGCTGCAGCAGGCGCTCGATCTTCCGCTCGAGGTCACGCACGCTCTTGCGCTGGACCTCGGTCGGGTGGGCCGTCAGCACGGGGACGACCAGCGCGTCGCGGAAGTACGCCGACACCGCGTCGTGGCAGATCCCGGCCGCGGCGACCCGGTCGAGCGCGCGCGCGAGCGTGCCGTCCCCCGGCGGTGACCCGTCGATCTCCTCCTGGCGTCGGCATCGGGTCTGGTGCAGGTCCTCGGCGAGGTTCGCAAGGTGCGAGAAGTAGCTGAAGGCCCGCACCACCACCATCGTCTGGTCGCGGCTCAGCGAGTCGAGCATGCGCTCGAGTTCGCGTCGTGCCTCGGTGTCCTCGTGCCGGTGGAACGCGAAGGCGCTCTGCCGGATTTGCTCGACGATTTCGAAGGCAGCGTTCCCCGCGTGCTCGCGGATCGTGTCCCCGAGCAGACGCCCGAGCAGGCGGATGTCGTCGCGCAGCGGACGGTCGGGCTCGATGGTCGCGTTCATGGTCGTTGCCTCGCTCGAGGCGGGAGCTTGCACGACCGTCCGGCGCGCTGCAAAGGAGGCAGGAGTATGCTGCATGGGCATGGTGCCCGGGTACGCGCAGGGCGCCCGGGACATGCGAATGGACGGGAATCCGCGGGAGGAATCATGTCCGCTTACAACGTCGTGCGATTTCGCGTGAAGGATGGATGCGACCAGCAGTTCCTGGACACTCATCGCCGGATGGAGCGCGGTTTTCCAGGCATGCGCCGCGGCGTCATCATCAAGACGGGCGAGCGCAGCTACTGCCTGATCGCCGAGTGGAGCGACTTCGCGAGCATCGTGGCGGCACGGCCGGCGATGATCGGGAATCTCGACCGCATCCGCGGCCTGCTCGAGGACCAGGGCGCAGGACTCGGGGTCACTGACCCGGTATCGGGCGAGGTCGTGCTGGACCTCTAGCGCTTGCGTCCGCGGGCGGACGTTGCGCGCGACGACCGGGCGCGACCGTCGTCGCGCCGGCGCCCGGCTATTGCTCCCACTCCTGTCGCACCGCTTGCGCGACCAGGCGGAAGACCTGGCCGTCGTCGCTTTCCTGCGTCCGCCCGGCGAGACCCGCGCACCATCGCGACGGGAGCGCGCGTTCGCCGTGCAGGGCCCCGACGGCCGCGCCCACGATCGCGGCGACGGTATCGTTGTCCCGGGTGTCGTTGACGGCGCGGACGATCGCCGCCTCGGCATCGTGGGCGTGGTTCGCGAGGATCCACAGGACGCTCGGCACGGTCTCGAGCAGGAAGGCACCGGAGCCCCACGCGTCACAGGCCTCGCGGGTGTGCCAGCGATGGCTGCGCGCCTCGCCGAGCACGAACTCGAGGTAGTCGGGAAACGGCCCCTCGCGGTCGACGAACCGGCCCCCGCGTGCACGATAGCGCTGGTCGGTGCACACCTGTCGCACGGTGCCGAGGAAGGTCGCGAGGATCCACTCGGGCGCGGGCGGTTCCTGCAGCCTGAGCAACCGGCCGATCAGGTCGGCCAGGGCGACGCAGGAGGCCACCGAAGCGGCGTCGCGGTGGGTGACGATGGAGGCGAGCGCGGCATCGAGCCAGAGCGCGGCGCTCGTCCCGCCGGCGTGCGGCAACACGATCGGCGCAATGCGCATCAATGCGCCGTTGCCGGCGCTCTCGACCCCGCACCGGTACCAGGGCGTGAGACCGTCCGCCTTGTTCGCGAGGAAGCGGCGCACCGAGTCGCCGCTGCCGAAGACCTGCCGTCCGGAGAACCGTGTGGCGAGGTCGTCCGGATCGACCTTGCCGCCCGCAAAGAGGCTCTCGAGCGTCCAGAACGCAAGCTGCGTGTCGTCCGAGGGAAGCCCCACGCGACGTCCGCCGGCGTGGCGGTTCGGCAGGTAGTCACGGATCTCGCCGTGCCTCGCGGCACGCTCGGTCGGGCTCATCCCCTCGCTGGTGTTGCCGAGCGCATCACCGATGGCGAGCCCGAGCAGCATGCCGCGGATGCGGTCGGGGGCCACCGCCCCATTCACCGGTGACGCGGGTCCCTGCAGCAGGGCGGAGCGCGCCGGGAGGTAGCCTTCGGAGATGACGCGTGCGGCGAGCGCGAGACTGGTCGACACGGCCGCGAGAGTACCGCGAATGCGCCGCCACGCGCGACTCGCAGCGCCTGGCGGTGATCCGGGGCGGGCCTTGTAGCCGATGCGCCCGTGCATGCATGCTCGCGGAGGTGACGGCTCCGGGGAGTCGTCGAGGTGGAGGAACCATGGCGCACGTCGATACCCGCGGCGAGGGGCACGTCCTCGCGATCAGGATCAATCGTCCCGAGAAGTACAACGCGCTCAGCGTGGCCATGTATCACGACCTCGGCCGGGCCCTGGCGCACCTCGATGCCGATCCCGGTCTGCGCGTGGCCGTGCTGTACGCGGAAGGGCGCAACTTCACCGCGGGCATCGAGCTCGACGAGTGGGCGCCGATCTTCCGCGCGGGCAAGTCCTTCCCCACGGCCGAGGGGGAGATCGACCCGATGGGCCTCACCGGACCGCAGCACACCAAGCCCGTGGTCATCGCGGTGCAGGGGTACTGCTTCACGTGGGGCGTCGAGATCCTGCTCAACACCGAGATCCGCGTCGCGAGCCGCGACACGCAGTTCCAGATGCTCGAGGTGCAGCGTGGCCTCTATCCCTGCGGCGGAGCGACGCTGCGCCTCCCGCGGGAGATCGGCTGGGGCAACGCGCAGCGCGTGCTGCTCACGGGCGAGCGCTGGAGTGCCGAACAGGCCCTGAAGTGGGGCATGGTCCAGGAACTCGTCGAACCCGGCGAACAGGTGGCGCGCGCGATGGAGATCGCGCGCGCCGTCGCGGATGCCGCGCCGCTCGGTGTCCGGGGCTGCCTGCAGGCGACCCGCTACGCGCTTGCGCATGACCGCGACGCATCGGTCGCCCAGATGATGCGCGACCTCGTCCCGGTCATGAACAGCGAGGATTCCGCCGAGGGCGTACGCTCGTTCCTCGAGCGGCGCAAGGCCGTGTTCACGGGGCGCTGAGCGGGCCGAGTCGCGTGGCCCCGCGTTCAATCCGACGGAACGCGGCTGGCGTCGCGATGTGTGCGGGAGCGGTCGATCGTCGGTCAGCGGCCCTTGAAGACCGGCGTGCGCCGCGCCTGGAAGGCGGTTACCCCTTCGATGCAGTCGGCGGTGCGCCCGGCCTGCAGCTGGTTGAACCGCTCGATGCGCAGCGCCTCGGTGAGCGAGCATTCGAGGGAGGCGCGCAGCGCCTGGCGCAGCAGTGCATAGGCACGCGTCGGGCCATTCGCGAGCTTCGTCGCCAGCGCCTGCGACTCGCGCTCGAGCGCATCGTCGTCGACGACCCGGTAGATGAGCCCCCATTGCTCGGCCTGCTCGGCCGGGACCCGCTCGCCCAGCATCATCATCGCCTGCGCACGGGCGCGTCCGACGAGGCGCGGCAGGATCCAGGTGGCGCCCGCGTCCGGCACCAGCCCGACGTTGACGAATGCCTGCAGGAAGAACGCGGACCGCGCGGCCAGCACGATGTCCGCCGCGAGTGCGATCGAGCAGCCAGCCCCGGCGGCCGGGCCATTCACCGCGCAGACGACCGGGATCGGCAATGCCAGCAGGCGTTCGATCAGCGGATTGTAGTGTGCCTCGAGCAGCGCGCCCACGTCGTCCGGAAGGCCGCCCGCGAGGTCGGCGCCCGAGCTGAACGCCCGGCCAGCGCCGGTCACGAGCAGGACGCGGGATTCGGCCTTGTCGCGCAGCAAGTCGAGCGCGTGATTCATTTCGCCCAGCAGTTCGACCTTCAGGGAATTCAAGGCATTGGGTCGATTGAGCGTGAGCGTGGCAACGCCATCCGCCTGTCGCAGAACGATGTGCTCGTAGGTCACGGATCGGTCCCTCCCGCGTCGGTGAATCCGCTGATTGCGGCTCGAAGCGGCGCGATGCTGGCTCAGTTCGGTCGCGGACGATACCATGCCTGACAGTGCGAAGACCTGCGGACGCCGACGGGCGTCCAGAGAGCATGGCAGATGGACATCGGTGGAAAAGTGGCCGTCGTCACCGGCGGTGCCTCGGGCATCGGCCAGGGAATGGTGCGCGCGCTCCTTGCGAAGGGCGCCCGTGTCGGCATCTTCGACCTGAACGAAGCCGCGGGCCATGACCTCGCCGGGGCGTCGGGCGGCGCGGCGATCTTCGCCCGGGTGAACGTCACGGAGGAGGCATCGGTCGCAGCCGGCATCGCGCAGGTGGTCGGTGCATTCGGCGCGGTCCACATCTGCGTGAACTGCGCGGGTGTCGGCAGCGCGGCGAAGACCCTGGGCAGGGACGGGCCCTTCCCGCTCGCCGAATGGAACAGGACCCTCGGGGTGAATCTGACCGGCACCTTCAACGTGACGCGCCTCTGCGTGGAGCAGATGGCGAAGAACGCTCCGGTCGATGCGGACGGGATGCGCGGCGTGGTGATCAATACCGCGTCGGTGGCGGCCTTCGAGGGGCAGGTCGGGCAGGCGGCCTACAGCGCGAGCAAGGGTGGCGTGGTCGGCATGACCCTGCCGATCGCCCGTGACCTGGCGAGCCTCGGCATCCGCGTCAATACCATCGCGCCCGGCCTGATCGACACACCGCTGTTCGCCTCGTTCACGCCCGATGTCATCGACGGGCTCGCGAAGTCCGTCCTGTATCCGAAGCGGCTCGGCCGGCCGGCGGAGATCGCGCATCTCGCGATCTGCCTCATCGAGAACGACTACATCAACGGCGAGACGATCCGGATCGACGGCGGCATCCGCATGCAGCCGCGCTGACCGGGAGACGAACATGGGCCCCCTGGAAGGACTGCGCGTCATCGAACTCGAAGGCATCGGACCGGCGCCGTTCTGCGGCATGCTGCTCGCCGACCTCGGGGCGGAGGTGGTGTCGGTGGGCCGGAAGTCCTCGCCAAGGGAACGCCCGGCCGAGATCTCCGAGCGCGGCAAGCGAACGATTGCCGTGAACCTCAAGTGCGAAGAGGGCGTCGAGATCGTGCTCGACCTGTGCCGGTCGGCCGACGTGCTGATCGAGGGGTTCAGGCCCGGCGTGGCCGAGCGGCTCGGTATCGGTCCGGACGCATGCATGGCGCGCAATCGGCGGCTCGTCTACGGGCGCATGACGGGCTGGGGACAGACCGGTCCGCTCGCCGGGGCGGCCGGCCACGACATCAACTACATCTCGCTGTCGGGTGCGTTGCATGCCATCGGGCGCGCGGGCGAGCGACCCGTGACGCCGCTCAATCTCGTCGGGGACTTCGGCGGCGGCGGGATGTTCCTCGCCTTCGGCGTCATGTGCGCAGTCTTCGAGTCGCGGCGCTCCGGCCAGGGGCAGGTCGTCGATGCCTCGATGGTCGAGGGTTCGGCGACGCTGCTGCACATGATCCACGCGATGATGGGTTACGGCCGCTGGCGTGACGAGCGTGGAGTCAACCTGCTGGACGGCGCGGCGCATTTCTACGACACCTACGAGACGAAGGATGGCAAGTACGTCTCCGTGGGCTCGATCGAGCCGGAGTTCTACGGCCTGCTGGTGAAGCTGGCCGGCCTCGATGCCGGCGAATTCGCGCCGCAGTATGACGCGGCCCGCTGGCCGGCGCTCAAGCAGCGGCTGGCCGAGGTCTTCAAACGCAAGACGCGGGACGAATGGTGCCGGATCATGGAGGGCACGGATGTCTGCTTCGCGCCAGTACTGTCGCTCACCGAGGCGCCGCAGCACCCGCACAACGTCGCGCGCGGCACGTTCCTCGAGACCGCGGGCGTGGTACAGGCTGCGCCCGCGCCGCGCTTCAGCCGCACGACCGCCGGGGTGCCCCGTCCGCCGGCGCCGCTCGGCAGCGATACCGCCGAGGTGCTGCGCGCCGCGGGCTATTCGGAGACCCGGCTGCGCGAACTGCGCGAGCGCGGGGCACTGAGCTGAGGGCGCAGATGCGTGGCGATCACATATTCGTCCAGCGCCTGCGTGGGCTGTTCACGCATCACGGCATTGATTGCGGCGACGGCACGGTCATCCATTTCACGGGTGAGACCTGGAAGACGCCCCGCAGCGTGCAGCGGACGTCGCTGAAATCGTTTGCCCGTGGCGGCGAGATCGAGGTGCGTGACTATCGCGATTTCTTTGCGCGGCTGAAGCAGCCGGAGCAGCTGCCGCGCCGCCTGCAGATCCAGATGCGCCGCGAGTTGTCGCGACTCACCGGACGGGGGGGGAGCGTCACGGCGTTTGCCGCCGACGCGGTCATTGCCCGTGCCCGCAGTCGCCTCGGCGGGCGGGAATTCAACATCGCCATCAACAACTGCGAGCATTTTGCCACCTGGTGCAAGACGGGCCTCGAGGACAGCGAGCAGGTGTATGCGCTGTGGCGCTCGGTGCTGGACCCGATGAAGTACATGAACCTGCGCCGCGCCGATTTCCTGACGGCATTGTTCGAGCCCGGTCGCCGTCCAGGCAAGGGGCGCGAGTGAAACGGTGATGACGATCGGGAGCGGATGCTGGCCGGCACCGGGCAGCGTGCCGCGGGGAGAAGGGGATTCGGACGTCGCGACCCTTCTGCAATGCCCAGGCGGTGTGACGCGGGGGAGCACCATGAAAGCCAGGAAGATCTACGGTATCGGCTGCCTCACGTGGCTGATCCTCGCGGCAACAGAGGCCCGTGCTCTCGATATCCTGCTCACCAACGACGACGGTTTCGAGAGTGCGCAGATCCGCGCGCTGTACGCGATGCTCGAGGATCGCGGTCACAGCGTGGTCATCTCCGCGCCGACACAGAACAACAGCGGCACCGGCGGTGCGATGGGTTTCCTGCATCCAGTCGGGCCGCTCACCCGGGCGACACGCGGAGGCACAGTGGCGGCCGGTGCGCCGGGCGTCGGTACGGATCCGGCCGATCCGGACATTCACTACGTGGATGGCTCGCCGGTCATGTCGCTGCTCTATGGACTGGACGTGATCGCATTCAGCAAGTGGGGCAGGCAGCCCGACCTCGTCGTCTCCGGCCCGAATGAGGGCAACAATCAGGGCCTGATCAATCCGAGCTCGGGCACATTCAACAACGCCCTGTACGCGATCAACCGCGGCATCCCGG
>JAGOXN010000277.1 GCA_018059685.1 Steroidobacteraceae bacterium
GTGGTGGTCGAGCTGAGCGCCGGCGAGGTCCCGATCATGGACGGCAGTGCGGGACCGTTCGTGTTCCTGCTGCAGTCGGCGGGCATCGAGGAGCAGCACGCCGCGAAGAAGTTCGTGCGCATCAGGAGGAGCGTGAAGGTCGAGGACGGCGGGAAGTGGGCGCGCTTCGACCCCTACGACGGTTTCAAGGTCAATTTCGAGATCGAGTTCGATCATCCGGTGTTCAAGCGCCGGTCACAGGTCGCCTCGATGGATTTTTCCACGACCACGTTCCTGCGCGAGGTGAGCCGGGCACGGACCTTCGGCTTCATGCGCGACCTCGAGTTCATGCGCTCGCACAATCTGGCGCTCGGGGGCAACCTCGAGAACGCCATCGTCCTCGACGACTACCGGATCCTGAACGAGGACGGACTGCGCTACGAAGACGAGTTCGTGAAGCACAAGATTCTCGACGCAATCGGGGACCTGTATCTGCTCGGGCACAGCCTCATCGGCGAGTTCAGCGGGTACAAGTCCGGCCACGGGCTCAACAACCGCCTGCTGCGTGCCTTGATCGCGGACCGTGCAGCCTGGGAAGACGTGACGTTCGAGACGCCGGCCGACGCGCCGATTTCCTACGTCGCGGCGGTCGCAACTGCATGAAGGGGACATTCCTGTTTTCGTAAAAAGGGGACATTCTTATTTTCGCGGACGCGAAAATAAGAATGTCCCCTTTTTACGAAAACAGGAATGTCCCCTACCGTCCCCGCACGCGGACACGCAGCTTGCCGACGGCCGGCTGGCCGGCGGCGGCCAGCCGTTCCTTGAGCCGCGTGCCCGCGTAGCGCACCCGGGCCGCCCACGCCGCAGAATCCACGGTCAGTACCAGTTCGTCGCCGCGGCGTGCCGCCGTCAGGAGATGCGGGCGCAATTCCACGGGCAGTCCGGCCCGTACGGTGGCCGCGAGATCGCCCGCCGCCTGGGCCTGGCGCTCGAGCTTGCGGAGGGCCGACGGCAGGCTCGCCGACAGGGATTTCAGTGGGTCCGTCATTGTCAATCAAAACTATGCAGAAGGCCCGTTTCGTTGCCAGCGGCGAGCGACTCGTTCATAGTCTGCCGACTCGCAACCGGCCCGGTCCACCCTTGTCGCAAAGAACAGCGGGTGTGGCGGGTGGGGGCGGGCGCTTTTCCGATTTCAAGTACGGCGTGACTCACCGCGTGGCGCTGCCCGCAGGGGACGCCGCGTTCGTCGTTGTCGGCCCTCCAGAGGTTGATCGGCGCAATGAATTTCCAGATTGTCTCGGGCCGTACGGGCCGCACCTGGCGCCTGGACCTGGCCCAGCCCCGCATGGCCCTCTTCGCCTGCGGGTCCGCCCTGCTCGTCGCGGGCGCCATCTTCGTCGCGGGCTTGCAGCTCGGACGCTTCGTCACCGGACCGATGAACCAGCGGCAACTCGCGCTGGCGCTCGACCAGCAGCGCCTCGACCTGCGGGCAGCGCGCGGCCAGCTGCAGGGCAAGGTCGATGCACTCGCGACGCGGGTCGGCACGATGAATGCCCACCTGATCCGTCTCGATGCCCTCGGCCGGCGCCTCACCGATCTCGCGGACCTCGATCGCGGCGAATTCGATTTTGACAAGCCGCCGCCGGCGGGCGGTCCCGATGGCGGCGAGTTGCCGGCCGGGTCGTCCGTAGTGCCCGAGTTGAGCGGAGTCCTCGACGCGCTCGAGGCGCAGCTCGTCGATCGCGAGCGCCAGCTCACGGTGCTCGAGAGCCTCATGTCGACGCGGCACCTCGGCGAGCGCATCGTGCCCGGCGGCTGGCCGGTCGTCGGGGGATGGATCTCGTCGCATTTCGGCAATCGCTCGGACCCCTTCACGGGCCGCGCCGCGTTCCATGCCGGCGTCGACTTCGCCGCCCCGCCCGGCACCCGCGTGGTGACGACGGGGCCTGGCGTAGTTTCATACTCCGGTTACAAGTCCGGTTATGGCTACGTGGTCGAAGTGACGCACCCGACGGGTCACATCACGCGCTACGGTCACAACTTGCGCAACCTGGTGCGCGAGGGCCAGATCCTGGAGAAGGGCCAGGCGGTCGCGATCATCGGCAGCACCGGGCGCTCGACGGGCACGCACGTGCACTTCGAGGTCGAGCGCGACGGCAATCGCCTGAACCCGATGAAATACCTGTCCGCGCCGTGATGCCGCGGCGGGCGGGCGGTCATCCGCCGGCCTGCTTCCTGTAAAATCCCGCTCTTTCCCCGCCGCCTCCTGGAGCCCCAGTGGCCAATTGGCTCGCCCGC
Organism: Steroidobacteraceae bacterium; assembly: GCA_018059685.1. Classification (GTDB taxonomy): domain Bacteria; phylum Pseudomonadota; class Gammaproteobacteria; order Steroidobacterales; family Steroidobacteraceae; genus RPQJ01. The sequence goes on from JAGOXN010000277.1 coordinate 2,281, forward strand.
ATTTTTGGTAGCCGCAACCAGCGGCTCGTCAGCCAGTACAGCGCGATCGTCCGGCAGATCAACGCCCTCGAACCCGGGCTCGAGGCCCTGTCCGACGACGAGCTCGCGCGACGCACGCAGGAGTTCCGGGACCAGCTCGCGGCCGGCAAGACGGTCGACGACCTGCTGCCCGAGGCCTTCGCGGTGGTCCGCGAGGCATCGCGCCGCACGCTCGGGCTGCGCCACTTCGACGTGCAGCTCATCGGCGGCATGGTGCTGCACGAGGGCAAGATCGCCGAGATGCGCACCGGCGAAGGCAAGACGCTGGTCGCGACGCTCGCCGCCTACCTGAACGCGCTGCCTGCCCAGGGCATGCACATCGTGACCGTGAACGAGTACCTCGCGAGCCGCGATGCCGAGTGGATGGGCCCGATCTACCGCTTCCTCGGCATGAACGTGGGAGTCGTCAAGGCGGGCCAGACTGCAGAGGAGAAGCGGGCCGCCTACGGGGCCGACATCACCTATGGCACCAACAACGAGTTCGGCTTCGACTACCTGCGCGACAACCTCGCCTTCCGCCTCGAGGACCGCATGCAGCGGACCCTTCCGTACGCGATCGTGGACGAGGTCGACTCGATCCTGATCGACGAGGCGCGCACGCCGCTCATCATCTCGGGGCCGGCCGAAGAGAGCACCGAGCTCTACACGCGCATCAACGAGCTGGTGCCGCGCCTCACGCGCCAGGAATCCGAGGAGGGCGAGGGCGACTTCTGGGCCGACGAGAAGGGCAAGCAGGTGCACCTCTCGGACGAGGGGCACGAGCGCGTCGAGGAGCTGTTCCTGCGCGCAGGGCTGCTCGGCGAGGGTCAGAGCCTCTACGACCCGTCCAACATCCGGTTGATGCATCACCTGAACGCGGCGCTGCGGGCCCACGCGCTCTACCGCCGCGACGTCGAGTACATCGTGAGGAACGGCGAGGTCATCATCGTCGACGAGTTCACCGGCCGCACCATGCCGGGCCGGCGCTGGTCCGACGGCCTGCACCAGGCGGTGGAGGCGAAGGAAGGCGTGCGGGTGCGCGAGGAGAACCAGACCGTCGCCTCGATCACGTTCCAGAATTACTTCCGCATGTACGGCAAGCTCGCCGGCATGACGGGCACGGCGGACACGGAGGCGTTCGAGTTCCAGCAGATCTACGGGCTCGAGGTGGTCGTCATCCCGACCCACCGGCCGATGGTCCGCGACGACGCGCCCGACCTCGTCTACCTCACGCAGAAGGACAAGTTCGAGGCGATCATCGAGGACATCCAGGACTGCGCGAAGCGCCAGCAGCCGGTGCTGGTCGGTACCACGTCGGTCGAGACCTCGGAGTTCCTGTCGGGGCTCCTGAAGAAGCACGCGATCGACCACGAGGTGCTGAACGCCAAGCAGCACGAGCGCGAGGCGCACGTCGTGGCGCAGGCCGGCCGGCCCGGCGCCGTGACGATCGCGACCAACATGGCCGGTCGCGGCACGGACATCGTCCTCGGCGGCAACCTGAAGGCCGAGCTCGCGGCCCTCGGCACCGTGGACGAGGCGGTGCGCCAGTCGGCGGAGGCCGCATGGCAGGAGCGCCACCAGCAGGTGCTCGCGGCGGGTGGCCTGCACATCGTCGGCACCGAGCGTCACGAGTCGCGACGCATCGACAACCAGCTGCGCGGACGCTCGGGGCGCCAGGGCGACCCCGGCTCGAGCCGTTTCTACCTCTCGCTCGAAGATAACCTGATGCGCATCTTCGGCGACCCGACGCGCACCAAGCGCTGGCTGCAGACGGCGGGCATGAAGGAAGGCGAGGTCATCGAGAGCAAGATGCTGTCGCGCCAGATCGAGCGGGCGCAGCGCAAGGTCGAGGCCTACAACTTCGACCTGCGCAAGAACCTGCTCGAATACGACGACGTGGCGAACGACCAGCGCA
>JAGOXN010000278.1 GCA_018059685.1 Steroidobacteraceae bacterium
GGTATTAGCGGAAGGCGGGCAGGAATCTCCGCGAATCCCGCCCGTTGCGTCGCGGCGCGAGAATATTTCCGTGGCCGGGCGCAATCGCCGGCCGCGTGGCCAGTTTGCGGGGAGACCCCGGGAGGGAGCCATGAGACTGACACGCTGGGAACCGTTCCGTGAGATGGACGAGATCTTCAAGGGCTTCACGCCGTTCTTCGGACGCATGCCGATGCTCCGACACGTCGAAGGCAGCGAGGAGTTCCTGCCGCTCGCCGACATCGTCGAGTGCGAGAAGGAGTACCTCATCAAGATCGACCTGCCCGAGGTCCGCAAGGAGGACGTGAAGGTTCTCTTCGAGGACGGCGTGCTCACCATCAAGGGTGAGCGCAGGGTCGAGAAGGAAGAGAAGGGCGAGAAGGTGCATCGCACCGAGCGTTACTACGGGATGTTCGAGCGCAGCTTCACGCTGCCGGACGACGTGGATGCGAAGGCGATCCGCGCCGAGTCCAGGGATGGCGTGCTCGTGATCCACCTGCCGCGGGTGGCCGTCGAGAAGGCCCGTCCGCTGGCGATCACGATCCAGTGAGCCGATCCGGCCGGGGCGCGACACCGTCCCGCCCCGGCTGCCTCGCGACGCATACGTTGGGCAGCGATCCGACTGCCCCGGGTCTCGTCCCTGCGTGCACCGACGTGGTCTGCGCACGGCAGGCGCCGGGCCCCGTGTGGACGGTGGAATCGCTTGCCGGACTCGAGGCTGCTTGACCGCCCCCCGAGCCCGAGAGTTCACTACCGCGCATGACGGAAGGCGTCGAGGTTGGCAGCCTTGGAAGTAGACGGAGCATTCTCGATCGACTCCGCGAACGCGGCGTACTGCGCGTCGCGGCGAGTTACGCGGTCATCGCCTGGCTGCTGCTCCAGATTGCGGACGTCGTCCTCGATCCACTCGGTCTGCCGAAATGGGTGATGACGGCGCTCATCGTCGCGGCGGCCGTGGGATTCCCGATTGCCGTCGCACTCGCCTGGTACCTGGAAATCGGACCGCAGGGTGTCGCGGTGGATGTCGCGCCGGCCGGCGCGCCGCGGCCTGCGGTCCGCGGCCTGCGGTACTACGCCGATGTCGTCGTCATCGGGATCCTGCTCCTCACGGTCGTCGTACTCGCAGCGCGCGAGTCCGGGTTATGGAAGCCGAAGCCACCTGAGAATCCGGCCATCGCTGTGCTGCCCTTCGAGAACCTGTCCGGCGATCCGGCGCAGGACTACTTCGCTGAAGGGCTCTCGGCCGAAATACTCGATCGGCTCGGCATAGTGCCAGGGCTCGCGGTGATCGCGCGCTCGTCGTCCTTCTCGTTCAAAGGGTCTGGACTGGATACGTCGGCCATAGCGAAGCGGCTCGGCGCGACGACCGTGCTGGGCGGGACGGTGCGGCGCCGGGGCGATCGACTGCGAATCAGTGCAGAACTGGTCGACGGGGCCACGGGGCGTCAGTTGTGGTTGGGCACCTTCGATCGCAACGTCTCGGACGTCTTCGAGGTGCAGGAAGAACTCGCCTCCGCAGTCATCGGCGAAGTCATCCCCGCAGCCCGCGGTCAACCGACCGCGCCGACCGCCACCCCGACGCGAGACATGACCGCGTACGACTACTACCTCCTCGGTCGCGCGGCCCAGGAGAAGCGATTTGCGGGGTACCTGCGCCAAGCCGTCACCGATCTCGAGAGCGCCGTCGCCGCGGATCCGAAGTTCGCCAAAGCCCATGCCGCGCTGTCACGCGCGCTCCTGCTCTGGAGGGCTTATCAGTTCGAGCCGGCGCCGCCCGATGCGTTGCAGCGTGCCGAGCGCGCTGCTTATCGTGCCCTCGCCTTGGATCCCGCCTCCTCGGAGGCCCATGCTGCCCTCGCCTCGGTACTCGCCAGCCAGGACAGCTGGGCCGAAGCCGAACGGGAGTTCCAGCAAGCTCTGGAACTCAATCCGAACAATACCGTGGCCCTATGGGACTACCTCGTCAGGCTGGGCGACGACCCGAGCACGCACGACCTTGCCGTCGAACTGGAAGAGCGACTCGTGCGCCTCGACCCGAGATCGCCGATGGTCTGGCAGTCGCGTGTGCTCACGGCCGCCGGAGAGCGCGACGCAAACCGGGTCGCGACACTCACGCAACAGGCGATCGACATGCTCGCCGACAATCCGGACGGCCTGCGGCTGGTTTTCTTCGCGGCAAGGGGAGAGGGCTATCCGGTGGAAGCCTTGCGACTGAATGTGGCGTTCGCGCGAACCGGCTCGGCACACGATTCGCACTTTCTGTCGGTGCGCACCTGGCTCCTGGTCGATGATTTCGAGCGTGCCCGGGCGAGCGCAATAAAGATGGAACAATCGGGCGACGAGACGGGCGCACGCGTGTCCCGCTATCTGCAAGCCGAGATCGCGGGTCTCAGGGGAGATTTCCGCGAATGGGACCGCCTGACCGCGCAGGGCTATGAGTATGGCTCTCCGGGGGCGTCGTGGTCGCGGATCTTCTGGCTCGCCGTGCAGGAACGCTACGCGGAAGCCGCCAAGTTGATGGCCGACCTCGGTCCCCTCCGCCGTGAGGGCGGGCCCGGGGGGCGGGGCTCGAGCGTCGGCCACGGACTGCTGCCGGCTGTGCTCCGAACCTATCGCGCTACCGGTCGCTCGCAGGAAGCCGACGCATTGGCGAAGGAGTATCTCGAGCGGTGGCGAGAGGAGGGCGCCAGCGACATGTTTGCCGAGCTCGCCGCCAACGAGGGTCTCGACGACGAGGCCGTCCGCATGCTCGAGCAGCTGTTGGATCGATCTCCGCTGGTGGAATGGTTCCGACCGGAACTTCCGTGGTACCGCCATCTGGAGGGACGAGAGGACTACGATCGACTGCTGGCCGAACGCCGCCGCCGGATGGCGCAAGCCCATGAGGAGATGCTGAAGATCGAAGCGCAGGCCACGGGGACGGTTCTCGACCCCAATGCAGGTCTGTGACTGGACGCCTCGCCTTGCGCAGGCACCGTATGCGGCGAGAAGAGCTACTGACCGCCTCGAGGGCCGCGTCGGCGATCTGCATCACGAGCCAGTTGATGACAGCGAAACTCGTCGCGACTCGCAGCACGCCCGGTCGCGGAATCGGGTGTAGAGGCTCGAATCCGAGACGTGATTGACGCACCTCGGAGGCGCGAATATAAGCTCGGCGCGAGACAGGACCACAAACAGGCGCATACGCAGCCGGGCCGGGGGGTAGTGTGGTCGCGGCCACGATTCACAAGGATCGATGCCCTTTCCGAACTTGCCGTCTCGAGGGTCGGCGAGCGTTCGCCGGTGGCCCGATGCGACGCTGGTGTGCGGCAGCGTTCGCGGTGTTGGTGGGCGGATCGCCGGTGGCCGATGGCCGGGAGATCGATGGCCAGGAGCTCGAAGAGATCATCGTCACCGGATCACGCATCCTGCGTCGGGACTTCGAATCGGCAAGCCCGATCGTAACGATCGACGCGGAATCGTTCGAACACACGGGTGCCATCAGCGTCGAGTCGGTCCTCTCCAAGCTGCCGCAGCTCGAGCCGGCCTTTGGAAGCACGTCGAACAATCCAGGGAATGGCGGCCAGGGCAACATCCAGCTGCGCGGCCTCGGCCTCACCTCGACGCCCCGATCCAGGCGCAGGGCGTGCACGCCACATCCGACGGACCCTGGGTGCCGAAGCGATTGGGCGAGCCTCGCGCAGGCGAGCGTACGTACGTCTGGCGCGCCTTGTGGGATGCCGGCGCGGTGATTGCCAACGGCACCGATACGCCCGTCGAGGACGTGGACCCGCTGGCCAGTTATGGCGCAACCGTGACCAGGCGTCTGGCTGACGGCAGTACGTTTCATCCGGAGCAGCGTCTTACTCGCGAAGAGGCGCTGGCCACGTACACGCGCAACAACGCCTATGCCGCGTTCGAGGAGGATCTCAAGGGCACGCTCGAGCCGGGCAAGCTCGCCGACTTCGTGGTGCTTTCGCACGACATCCTGCGGGTGCCGGAGCAGGAGCTGGCCGCGACCAGGGTGCTGTACACGGTCCTGGGCGGTCGCATCGTCCACACCGCGCCGGTGCACTGAAGCGGCAAGTTCTGATCCTCAGCCGCTCGTCGCGTGCGCGTCCTGATCCGGCGCCTTGTGTTGCCCTCAGCGATAGCAGACGCTGCCGCCCCGGTTGCAGGGTCTGGAAGGCGAGTCGAACGGTGCGGCCCGC
>JAGOXN010000044.1:0-4008 GCA_018059685.1 Steroidobacteraceae bacterium
CTCAACGTGTGGGGTACTTGGTGCGGCGGATGCCGCGAGGAGCACGACGTGCTGCTCGCGATCGCGAAGCAGAACGCCGTGCCGCTCGTGGGGCTCAATTGGAAGGACGACAACGCAGCGGCACAGCAGTGGCTCAGGGACCTCGGCAATCCTTATGCGGTGGTGGCGGAGGACCGGGAGGGGCGGGTCGCGATCGACTGGGGCGTGTACGGCGCGCCCGAGACCTTCCTGGTCGGGCCGGATGGCACGGTGCTCTTCAAGCACATCGCGCCGATGACCATGAAGGCCTGGAACGAGGAATTCCTGCCGCGCATCGAGGCTGCGCGCGCCGGCCGGGAGCAGCGTTCGTGATCGTACGGGTCCTGCGGGCGATGCTCCTCGCGGCCGTGATCGGATGGCCGGCGTTCGTGCTCGCCATCGACACCGAGCGGGCGTTCGACGATCCGGTCCTGCAGCAGCGGTACGAAAGCATCAACCGCGAGCTGCGCTGCCTCGTGTGCCAGAACCAGACGATCGCCGATTCGAACGCCACGCTCGCGGCCGACCTGCGGCGCGAGGTGCGCGAGATGATTGCCGCCGGCAGGACCGACGCCGAGATCCGCGAGTTCATGATCGCGCGTTACGGCGACTTCGTGCTCTACCGGCCGCGCATGACCGTGAACAATTTCCTGCTGTGGGCGGCACCGCTGCTGCTGCTGCTCGGCGGCGCCTACGGCGTGGTGCGCGTCGTGCGCAGGCGCGCCACCGAGGCCGACATCGACGACCCCGCGGGCCCGGAGGCCGGCCAATCGTGACGTCCTTCATCCTGATCGGCGCCCTCATGCTCTTGGGGGCAATCGTGCTGCTGGCCGTGCCGCTGTTGCGATCCGAGCGGCCATCAGCCAGGGGCGAGTCCGTGGCACCCAAGGCCACGGTCTCGACCTCCGTGCTGATCATCGGCCTGCCACTCGTCGCAACCGCGCTGTATGCAGGCATCTCGAATTTCCCCTGGGACGACCCCCAGGCGGCCGCCGCCGTGCCGCCCGGCCACGTCCAGGACGGCAATGTCGGATCGATGGAAGAGGTCACGGCGCAGCTCGAGGCACGCCTTGCGGGGCGCCCCGAGGACCGGGAAGGCTGGCGGATGCTCGGTCGCACCTATCTCGTGACCGGACAGGTGCAGAAGGCGGTCGAGGCCTATGAGAAGGCGCTCGCGGCCCGGAACGACCCCGACCCGGGGCTCGAACTCGACCTGGCCGAGGCGCTGGTGCTGACCGACGACCCCGCACGCCAGGGCGAGGCGAGGGAGATTCTCGCGGCCGCGCTCGCGGCCGATGCGACGAACCAGAAGGCACTCTGGTACTCGGGACTCCTGGCGGCCCGCGCCGGCGACAAGGCGACGGCGAGCGAGCGCTGGATGAAACTGCTCGGCACCAATCCGCCCGACGAGATCCGCCAGATTCTCGTGAGCCAGCTCCAGGCGCTCGGTGTAGAGGTTCCCGCCATTGCGGGCAGCGGCTCGCCGCCTGCAATGGGTGCCGGGTCCGGCGGGGGCATGGGCGGATCGACCGGGGGCGCCACCTCCGCCGAAGAGCGGGCCGCCTCCGGGCGCACGATCCGGGTTGCGGTTTCTGTCGACCCGGCGGTCGCGGGCAGGCTCGAGCCGGGCGTGCCGCTCTTCGTGAGCGCGCGGCAGCCCGGGATCCCCGGGCCGCCGCTCGCGGCCGTGCGCCTGACGACCGACCAGTTGCCGGCGACCGTCGTCCTGAGCGACGCCAACTCGATGATCGAAGGACGCAACCTGTCATCGGTGGACGAAGTGGAGGTCGTGGCACGCGTCGCCTTTGGGGGCACGGCGGTCGCGGCCAGCGGCGATCTGGTCGGTGCAGCGAACCACCGCAAGGGCGCCGCGGACCAGGTGAATGTCGTGATCAACAAGGTCTCGCCCTGACCCGTGGCAGGAACCGTCCACCTGCACGCGACGACGTTGCCCTCGACGTGGGCGAACTTCCCGTTCGTGCTTTTCCGCCGGCGGCCGCCCGTGACCGAGGTCGGCGAGCCTGTCGAAATCCGCTGTGACGTCGCGCGGGTGCGGCTCGATGCGAGTCACGTGATCCGCTACGCGGCGATGTGCGGATTCCCGACGCCGGTCCCGGTTCCACTGACCTACCCGCACGTGCTGGTGATGCCGCTGCACCTCGCGATCTTTGCGCAGGGAGCATTCCCTTTGCGGCCGATGGGTCTCATCCACCTTTCGAACGCAATCGAGACCCTCGCAGACATGCGCCCCGGCATGGCCCTGCAGATTTCGGCGGCGGCGCGGAACTACCGGCGGCTCGATGCCGGCCTCGCATTCGACATGACCACCGAAATATCGAGCGACGGCCGACCGCTGTGGCGCGAGACCTGCGTCTTCATGTCGCGCTGGCCTGAAGCCGCTGGGCGACCGGCGGGCCGGCCGCCACGTCCGCCAAAGGCGCCGAAGGACAGTGTGACACTGGCCGAGGTCGATGTGGCGCGGTCGACGGCCTGGAGCTATGCGCGTGTCTCAGGGGATTACAACCCGATCCATCTCAACGACCGGGCGGCCCGGTTCTTTGGCCTGCGCGGTGCGATCGTGCACGGGATGTGGTCCCTGGCCCGCAGCCTCGCCCAGGAACCACTCCCCGCGGTTCCGGCGGGCACGCGAATCGACGCGCAGTTCCTCACGCCGGTCCAGCTCCCGGCGCGCGTCGCCATCAAGGAGTGGGTGGAGGACGGCCAGGTGCGGCGCGCCCTGTGCGACCTGCGCACCGGACGCGTGCACATGTATGCGTCGTGGGCACGGCCCGTGGTCGAGTGGTGCGCAGGCGTATCCCGCGAGAACCTTTCGAATCCTTGAGGAGTTTGCGCTAAAGTGGCGCCGTCACGCAGCTTTGAAGGGCAACCATGAAGAGCCGACCAGAGAGTGACGGGGGACCTGGCAGGGTGCCGGCCGGCGAGGTGAAGGAGCGTCGGATGGTGCCGGCGTCCGTGGACGATGCACGCGAACTCATCGATTCCGCGCGGCTGCTGCGCCTGCTCGAGGAAGGCGGCGAGTCGCTCGGCGCGGCCGTCGTGCCGAAAGTCACGCGCATGCCTGAGGGCATCGAGGTAGTCGAGCACCGCATGGGGCATGCCGTCGGACAGTGGATCCTCGAGGTCCACTGTGACTGCGGCCGCAGGTGGTTCGAGGTCGAGGAGATCGACACGGCGCACTGCCCGCGCTGCGGGTCGCTGGTGCGCATCGAGATTTCCGGGCGCCACATGGCCAGGTGACGGGCCCATGGCCGGGCCACCGGTCGCGATGTCACGTCCATGACGCTGCAGAATGTGCGGCACCGGTCGTTCGGCCGGCGGGCAGGGGAGGCGCCTCGATGAGAAACCCAATCGTCAACCTGGTCGACGCACCCGTTCACACCGGCAAGAGCGGGAATCACTTCGAGTATTCGATGAGCGCGCTGGCGGGAATCGCCGGCGCGCGATCCATCGGTGCCAACGTGACGCGCGTGCCGCCCGGCAAGGCGGCGTTTCCGTTCCACCACCACCGCGCCAACGAGGAACATTTCTTCGTGCTGAGCGGGTCGGGTGCTCTGCGTGCAGGCGACGAGCTGCACGAGGTGAAGAAGTACGACTACCTCGTCAGCCTGCCGGGCGGGCCCGAGGAAGCCCATCAGTTGATCAACACGGGGACCGAGGAACTCGTTTACCTCGCGTTTTCCACCGTGGTGTTGCCGGAGGTCGTGGGCTACCCCGACTCGGGCAAGACGGGCGTGCGCATCTCGGTCGGCCATGACGAGAGCACGCGATTCCTGCTCGAGGACTCGACGAAGAACGTGGTCGGCTACTGGGACGGCGAGGACGGTCGAAACGTGGCGGCGATCCTGGCGCGCCGGAAATAGACTGCGTCATTCCGCCGGGTCCGCCTCGGCGTCCTCCGCGTCACCGCCCGGGCCCGAGGCCTCGTCGCCGCAGGATTCGGCCGCGTTCGACTCCTCGCCGATCTTCGTG
>JAGOXN010000044.1:4108-13544 GCA_018059685.1 Steroidobacteraceae bacterium
GTTGAACTCGGCGTCGGACTGCTGTGCCGTCAGGCCCTCGGTCAACGCGCGCGAAAAGCTCGCGACCATGCCTTTCTGGCGTGCGAGCCGGACATTCGCGTCTTCCCGACTGTAGCCGCCGGACAAAGCGACGACCTTCAGGACGCGCGGATGCTTGATGCACTCCGCATACAGGTTGTCCCGGTCGGGCAATGTGAGCTTCAGCATCACGAGGTCACCCGCGGGCAGTGAGTTCAGCCGGGTCATGATCTCGGCCTTGAGCAGGTCTTCCGCAGCGGCCTTGTCCGGACACTTGATGTCGACCTCGGGCTCGATGATCGGTACGAGCCCGGCAGCGATGATCTGGCGCGCGACCGCGAACTGCTGGTCCACGACGGCGCGGATGCCGGCCGGGTTGGCCTGCTTGATCACGGAGCGCATCTTGGTGCCGAAAATGCCCTTGGCCTTCGCGCGTGCGAGCAGCCTGTCGAGGTCCGGCATCGGCTTCATGAGCTGCACGCCGTTCGCTTCGGCCTCGAGGCCCTTGTCGACCTTCAGGATCGGCACGACTTTCTTGACGTTCCAGAGGTAATCCGCGGTCGGTCGGCCCTGGATCTCGCGGTCCATGGTGTTCTCGAACAGGATGGCAGCGAGGATCCGGTTGCCGCCGAAGCTGGGGCTCGTGATGATGCGGGTCCGCATGGCATGGATGAGGTCCATCATGCCGGCGTCGTTCGACCACGCGTTGTCGGCGATCCCATAGAGCTTCAGGGCCTTGGGCGTGCTCCCGCCGCTCTGGTCGAGCGCTGCGATGAAGCCCGCCTCGGTCTGGAATTTCGTCTTCTGCTGCTCGAAATTGCTCATTACAGGTCTCCGATGTCGACGCGGTGATCGTGGCCTGCAATTGTAAGTTCACAACCCTCCCGCTGCGAATCCGGAATCACCGTCGGCGCCCGCCGGTCCGGGCTGGCCCGCGGCCGGGGGCGCCGAGCCGGACTCAGCACCCGCCGCTCTCCTGCCGAAGGCGCCTTTCTCATTCATAATCCGTCCCTGTATCGCGCACCGGGACCGCCGGCCCGGGTGGGGACACGCCCCGCGGCGCAGTGACGCTTCGCATGACCGGCCGTGGTGAACGAGAGCATGAGCCAGGACGAATCCCTGCCGAACTCCAGCCAGCTTCCGGCGTGGCTCGCGGCCGCAGCCCGGTCGGCACCGGGCGGCGACATCGACGCCCTGAACTGGCACACGCCAGACGGCCTGGTGGTGAAGCCCCTGTACACGGCGGCCGATACGGCCGGGCTCCCGTGCGCCGACACCCTGCCGGGGTTCGCTCCGTACCTGCGGGGCCCGCAGGCGACGATGTATGCGGTGCGGCCCTGGACGATCCGCCAGTACGCGGGTTTCTCGACGGCCGAGGAGAGCAATGCCTTTTACCGTCGCGCACTCGCCGCGGGTGCACAGGGCGTCAGCGTTGCGTTCGACCTCGCCACCCACCGCGGCTACGACAGCGATCACCCGCGAGTGACGGGCGACGTCGGCAAGGCCGGCGTGGCGATCGACAGCGTCGAGGACATGAAGATCCTGTTCGACGGCATTCCGCTCGACAGGGTGAGCGTGTCGATGACGATGAACGGTGCGGTGCTGCCGGTCCTGGCAGGCTACATCGTGGCGGCCGAAGAGCAGGGCGTGGCGCAGGAAGCGCTCACCGGGACCATCCAGAACGACATCCTCAAGGAGTTCATGGTCCGCAACACCTACATCTACCCGCCAGAACCCAGCATGCGCGTCGTCGGCGACATCCTGGCCTACACCGCGCGGCACATGCCGAAGTTCAACTCGATCAGCATCTCCGGCTACCACATGCAGGAGGCGGGCGCGAACCAGGCACTCGAGCTCGCGTTCACGCTGGCCGACGGCAAGGAGTACGTGAAGTCCGCGCTCGCGCGCGGTCTCGACGTCGACGAGTTCGCCGGCCGGCTGTCGTTCTTCTGGGCGATCGGCATGAACTTCTACCTCGAGATCGCCAAGATGCGCGCCGCGCGCCTGCTCTGGTACCGGATCATGAAGGGATTCGGCGCGAAGAAGGACAAGAGCCTGATGCTGCGTACGCACTGCCAGACCTCGGGCTGGAGCCTCACCGAGCAGGATCCCTACAACAACGTCGTCCGCACCACCATCGAGGCGATGGCCGCCGTGTTCGGCGGCACCCAGAGCCTCCATACCAATGCCCTCGACGAGGCCATCGCGCTGCCGACCGACTTCAGCGCGCGCATCGCGCGCAACACCCAGCTGATCATCCAGGAGGAGACGCACGTCACCAGCGTCATCGATCCCTGGGGCGGAAGCTACCTGATGGAAAGCCTCACCCAGCAGATGGCCGACAAGGCCATGGCGATCATCGCCGAGGTCGATGCCATGGGCGGCATGACCCGCGCCGTCGAGTCAGGCTGGGCCAAGCTCAGGATCGAGGCGAGCGCCGCCGAGAAGCAGGCGCGCGTCGACTCCGGCGCCGACGTGATCGTGGGGGTCAACAAGTACCGGCCGCCGGCGGCGGAACCGATCGAGATCCTCGAGGTCGACAATCACGCCGTGCGCGAGAACCAGTTGAAGCGCCTGGCCGCGCTGCGGGGCGCGCGCGACGCAAAGGCAGTGCAGGCGGCGCTCGATGCACTGACCGAGTGCGCGCGAACGGGAGCGGGGAACCTGCTCGACCTGACGGTGCAGGCCGTCCGCCTGCGCGCAACGGTGGGCGAGGTGAGCGATGCGCTCGAGAAGGTGTACGGCCGCCATCGTGCGGATACCCAGAAGGTGACCGGTGTGTATGCAGCTGCCTATGACGGTGCCGAGGGCTGGGACCGCATCAAGTCCGAGGTCGAGGCATTTGCGGCCGAGCAGGGCAGGCGCCCGCGCGTGATGATCGCCAAGCTCGGCCAGGACGGCCACGACCGCGGCGCCAAGGTGGTGGCCACGGCATTCGCGGATCTCGGGTTCGATGTCGACATCGGGCCGCTGTTCCAGACGGCGGAGGAGTGCGCCCGCCAGGCGATCGAGAACGACGTGCACGCGGTGGGCGTGTCGACGCTCGCCGCGGGGCACAAGACCCTGGTGCCGGCGATCATTGCGAGTCTCGCGGCGCAGGGCGGCGGGGACATCATCGTGTTCGTCGGTGGCGTGATCCCGCCGCAGGACTACGAGTTCCTCTACCAGGCGGGCGTGAAAGGCATCTACGGGCCAGGCACGGCCATTCCGGCGAGCGCCAAGGACGTGCTCGAGCAGATCAAGGCTCACCTCGAGCCGCGCCCGTGACCCTGGCGCCCGGCGAACAGGCCATGGCCGATGCCGTGCGCCGTGGCGAGCGCCGCGCCGTCGCCAAGACGATCACGCTCCTCGAGTCGACCCGCCGGGACGACCGTGTGCGCGCCGACGCGCTGCTGAATGAGCTCCAGTCGTCGACGGGCCGCGTGCTGCGGCTTGGAGTCTCCGGTGTCCCCGGAGCAGGCAAGTCCACGTTCATCGAGGCGCTCGGCCTCTACCTGATCGAACGCGGACATCGTGTCGCGGTGCTGGCGATCGACCCGTCCTCGTCGCTGTCCGGCGGTTCCATCCTCGGTGACAAGACGCGCATGGAGCGCCTCTCGATGCAGGAGGCGGCCTACATTCGCCCGAGCCCCTCCAGTGGGACGCTGGGAGGGGTCGCCGAGAAGACCCGCGAAGCCATGCTGGTGTGCGAGGCGGCGGGCTTCGACAAGGTGATCGTGGAGACCGTCGGCGTCGGGCAGAGCGAGACCACGGTCGCGGGCATGACCGACCTGTTCGTGCTCCTGCAGCTGCCGAATGCGGGCGACGACCTCCAGGCGATCAAGCGCGGCGTCATGGAACTTGCGGACGTGGTGGTCGTGAACAAGGCCGACCTCGATGTCGATGCCGCCACCCGGGCCGGGGCGATGATCACCGGCGCGCTGCGCTCCTTCGCGCTGCATGGCCGGGGTACGCAGCCTCCACCCGTCCTGCAGGTGAGCGCGCTGAAGGGCGAGGGCATCGGCGAATTCTGGACGGCGATCGAGCGGATCGTCGGCGACCGCCGCGCGCACGGCGCCTTCGACGAGCGACGCCACCAGCAGGCCCTGGCCTGGATGTGGGACACCGTGCGAGCCGGCCTGCTCGGTGACTTCCACGCACACCCGGCGGTCCGGGCGGCGCTGCCCCGCGTGCTGCAGGACGTAAACGAAGCGAGGGTGGCGCCGTCGGCGGCGGCCCGCGTCCTGCTCGACCTGTTCGAACACTGAAAGACGAGGACCATGCACGACATCATCGCGAAACTCGATGCCAAGCGCGCCCAGGCGCGGCTCGGCGGCGGCGAGAAGCGCATCGCCGCGCAGCATGCCAAGGGCAAGCTCACCGCGCGCGAGCGCATCGAGTTGCTGCTCGACGAGGGGACCTTCGAGGAATGGGACATGTTCGTCGAGCACCGTTGCGTCGACTTCGACATGGCCGACAACCGGATTCCCGGCGACGGGGTCGTGACCGGCTACGGCATGATCAACGGGCGGCTGGTGTTCGTGTTCAGCCAGGACTTCACCGTGTTCGGCGGTGCGCTCTCCGAGGCCCACGCCGAGAAGATCTGCAAGATCATGGACCAGGCGATGAAGGTCGGGGCGCCGGTGATCGGCCTCAACGACTCCGGCGGCGCGCGCATCCAGGAAGGGGTGGCCTCGCTCGGCGGCTATGCCGAGGTATTCCAGCGCAACGTGCTGGCGTCGGGCGTGGTGCCGCAGATCAGCCTGATCATGGGGCCCTGCGCCGGGGGTGCCGTCTACAGCCCCGCCATGACGGACTTCATCTTCATGGTCAAGGACACGAGTTACATGTTCGTCACCGGCCCCGAGGTGGTGAAGACGGTGACGCACGAGGAAGTGAGCGCCGAGGAACTTGGTGGCGCCACGACCCATACGACGCGCAGCGGCGTCGCGGACCTCGCGTTCGAGAACGACGTCGATGCGCTGCTGATGCTGCGCCGCCTGTTCAATTACCTGCCGCTCAACAACCGTGAGAAACCGCCGGTGCGCGCCAGCGGCGACGCGCCCGACCGCGTCGACCTCTCGCTCGACACGCTGGTGCCCGACAGCCCGAACAAGCCGTACGACATCAAGGAGGCGATCCTCAAGGTCGTCGACGACGGCGACTTCTTCGAGTTGCAGGCGGATTTCGCGCGCAACATCGTGATCGGCTTCGGCCGCATGGAAGGCGCGACGGTGGGCATCGTCGCCAATAACCCGACGGTCCTGGCCGGCTGCCTCGACATCCGGAGCAGTGTCAAGGCGGCGCGGTTCGTGCGCTTCTGCGACGCGTTCAATATCCCGGTGATCACGTTCGTGGACGTGCCGGGCTTCCTGCCGGGCACCGCCCAGGAATACGGCGGCATCATCAAGCACGGTGCGAAGCTCCTCTACGCATACGCCGAGTGCACGGTGCCGAAGATCACCGTGATCACCCGCAAGGCCTACGGCGGCGCCTACGACGTGATGTCCTCGAAGCACCTGCGGGGCGACGTGAACTTCGCGTGGCCGAATGCCGAGATCGCGGTGATGGGCGCGAAGGGCGCCGTCGAGATCATCTTCCGCGAGGACAAGAACGACCTGGCCAAGCTCGCGGCCCGCGAGGCCGAGTACCGGGAGCGCTTCGCGAACCCGTTCATCGCGGGCGCGCGCGGCTACATCGACGACGTGATCCAGCCGCACGAGACGCGCAGGCGCATCTGCCGGAGCCTCGTGATGCTGCGCGACAAGAAGCTCGAGAACCCGTGGCGCAAGCACGGCAACATCCCGCTGTGACGCCCGTGTCGAAACGCGCCATGTTCAGAAAGATACTGATTGCGAACCGCGGCGAGATCGCCTGTCGCGTCATCAGGACGGCCCGCCGCTTGGGCATTGCCACCGTGGCGGTCTATTCCGAGGCGGACCGCGACGCCCGCCATGTCGCACTTGCCGATGAGGCCGTCTGCATCGGACCGCCGCCGAGCCGCGAGAGCTACCTGGTGATGGAGCGGATCCTCGCCGCGTGCCGGCAAACGGGAGCCGAAGCGGTGCATCCGGGCTACGGCTTCCTTTCGGAGAACGAGGAGTTCGCACGGCGCGTCGAGTCGGAAGGTCTCGTCTTCATCGGACCCAGGCCCGACTCGATCGCGGCGATGGGGGACAAGATCGCCTCGAAGAAGCTCGCCGAGAAGGCGCGGGTCAACACGATCCCGGGCTGGAACGACGTGATCGAATCGCCCGAGCAGGCGGTGGAGATCGCGAAGCAGATCGGCTACCCGGTGATGATCAAGGCGAGTGCCGGCGGCGGCGGCAAGGGTCTGCGCGTCGCGGGGAACGACAAGGAGGCGTTCGACGGCTTCGGCTCGTGCCGCAACGAAGCGCAGAACAGCTTCGGCGACGACCGTGTGTTCATCGAGAAATTCATCGAAGAGCCGCGCCACATCGAGATCCAGGTGCTCGGTGACGCGCACGGCAACTGCGTGTACCTGTGGGAGCGCGAGTGCTCGATCCAGCGGCGCCACCAGAAGGTCATCGAGGAGGCACCTTCGCCGTTCATCAGCGAGGCGACCCGCACGGCAATGGGTGAGCAGGCCGTCGCCCTCGCGAAGGCGGTGCGCTACCAGAGCGCGGGCACGGTGGAGTTCGTGGTCGGACGGGACCAGGGGTTCTACTTCCTCGAGATGAACACGCGCCTGCAGGTGGAGCATCCTGTGACCGAATGCATCACCGGCCTCGACCTCGTCGAGCAGATGATCCGGGTCGCTGCGGGCGAGCGGTTGTCCTTCAGGCAGTCCGACATCCGGCGCAGGGGCTGGGCGATCGAGTGCCGCATCAACGCGGAGGATCCGTTCCGCAACTTCCTGCCATCGACCGGCCGCCTGGTCACTTACCGGCCGCCGGCGCAGACGATGGAAGCCGCGCTGCCGGTCCCGGAGGGCGGCGGCGTGCGCGTCGACACCGGCGTGTACGAAGGCGGCGAGATACCCATGTACTACGACTCGATGATCGCCAAGCTGATCGTGCACGGTGCGGACCGCGACGACGCGATCCGCCGGATGCGCGAGGCGCTGAACGCGTTCGTGATCCGCGGCGTCTCGAGCAACATTCCGTTCCAGTCGGCATTGCTCGCGCACCCGAAGTTCGTCGCCGGGCAGTTCAGCACCGGCTTCATCGCCGAGCATTACCCGAAGGGCTTCTCGGCGGCGCGGGTGCCGAGCGAGGAGCCGGAGTTCCTGCTGGCGCTGGCCGGCGCGGCCCATCGCTCGATGCGCGAGCGGGCCGCACGGATCACGGGCCAGCTGCCCGGTCACGAGATGCAGATCGGCGAGGACTTCGTCGCCGTGCTGACCGATGAGCAGGGCGGGCGCACGCAGACGGCGATCCGGGTCGAACCGGACGACGGCAGCTACCGGGTGACGATCGGCGACAGGACGCGACGACTGCGGTTTGCGACCGCGCTGCGCGACATCGCAGTTGCCGGTGAAGTCGACGGCAAGCCATTCGTTGCTCAGATCGAGCGCATCGGCCTGCACTACCGCATCATCCGCGACGGAGCGCAGATCGATGCCAGGGTACTCTCGAGACGCGCCGCGGAACTCGAAGCGATGATGCCGTTCAAGGCGCCGCCGGACCTGTCGAAGTTCCTGCTGTCGCCGATGCCGGGCCTGCTGGTCGATGTGTCGGCCCGGCCGGGACAGAAGGTACTGGCCGGCGAGCGGCTGGCGGTCATCGAGGCGATGAAGATGGAGAACATCCTCGTTGCGCAGCAGGACGGCGTGGTCGCCCGAGTGGCTGCTAACAAGGGCGAGAGCCTGGCGGTCGACCAGGTGATCCTGGAGTTCGAATGAGCAGTGCAAGTCAGCGACCGTTCCGCGTCCTCGGCATCCAGCAGGTCGCCATTGGGGGCCTAAGCAAGGCGCGCCTGCGGGCCCTGTGGGTGGACCTTTTCGGGCTCGACGTGACGGGTACGTTCCGTTCCGAGCGCGAGAACGTCGATGAAGACATCCTGGCACTGGGGAGCGGTCTCACCCGGGTGGAGGTCGACCTGATGGAGCCGCTCGACCCGAACGGCAAGCCTGCGGTACACACGACTCCGCTGAACCACATCGGCCTGTGGGTGGACGACCTGCCGAAGGCGGTGGAGTGGCTCACCGCGCAGGGGCTCAGGTTCGCACCGGGCGGCATTCGCCGCGGCGCAGCGGGTCACGACATCTGCTTCGTGCACCCGAAGGGCAACGAGCAGTTCCCGGTCAGCGGCGAAGGGGTGCTGATCGAGCTGGTGCAGGCGCCGCCCGAGGTCATCGCGGCAACCGCGGAGGCGGCTCGCCCTGTTCGGTAGCCCGCTGCCCGGAGGCGGCCCATCGTCCCGCCGAAAGTCCGATGCTCCGACGACCCAGCAGGAGGTACGCGTGTCACAGAACCCCTTTTCCATCGCGGGCCGGACGGCCCTCATCACCGGTGCGTCCCGCGGCATCGGCCTCGCCATCGCCGAACTCCTGGTCGAACAGGGGGCCGAGGTGATACTCGTGTCGCGCAAGCAGGAGTCACTGGACGAAGCCGCGGCCGCCCTGCGCGCCCGTGGCGGTCGGGCGCACGCGATCGCGGCCCACATGGGCAGGACCGAGGACATCGGCAAGCTCGTTGCGGCGCTCGACGAGCGCGGGCTCGCGGTGGACATCCTGGTGAACAACGCAGGCATCAGCCCGCCGCACGTGGAGTCGCTCGCCGATACCACCGAGGCGTTGTGGGACAAGGTGATGGACGTGAATCTCAAGGGACCGTTCTTCCTGAGCGGTGCCCTCGGCAAGAAAATGGTGGCCCGCGGCCGGGGCAGCATCATCAACATCAGCACGACGTCGGCGCTCATGGCACAGCCCGAGATCGGCGCCTACTGCGTGTCCAAGGCGGGCCTGAACATGGTGACCCGCACGTACGCGCGGGAATTCGGACCCCACGGCGTGCGGGTCAATGCCATCTCCTGTGGGGTCATCAAGACTGCGATGGGCGATCACACGCTCAACGACCCGCAGCGCTACGCGGACATGATGAAGATCAATCCCCTGAAGCGCGCGGGCCTGCCGGAGGAGGTGGCGCGGGCCGTACTCTTCTTTGCAAGCGACGCGTCGAGCTATTCCACGGGCACTATCTTTCAGGTCGACGGTGGCGTCCTGAGCTGAGGGTGGCTGGCATGGGCAAAGACACCCCCATCGAGCGATCCGGGCACCAGGGGCTGGCCTTTGCAGGCCGACGGCATCGCTCGGGCACGCAGCCCCCTGGGCGGTGCGGCGCCCAATGTCTGCGGCGCCCAATGTCTTGACACCGGATCCAGTCTGGTCTGAGTATGCACGGCGATCGGTGTTGCTTTCAGAATGTCGGCCAGTCGTGAACGGCCGCCGCCCTTGAGGGGACAAGGCGACTTCTGT
>JAGOXN010000279.1 GCA_018059685.1 Steroidobacteraceae bacterium
TCTGGAACATGTGCGGCAGGCTGGTGAACGGCGCCATGCCCGTCCAGTTCACGCCTTCGCCGCCCATCTGGGTCGGCCACACCGTGCTGCGGTTCATGAAGTTCGCCATGGTGTGGCAGCCGATGCCCGACATGGCGAGACTGCCCTCGGGCACTCTCGTCGAGGTGTTGTGCGGGCAACCTGAGCAGAACCACGGCACTCGCGCCAGCGCGGTGCCCGGCGCACCCCGCGCGGCCTCCACGTGACCGCGCAGCAGCGCGATCCGCTTCTCGAGCGCCGCATCGCCCTGGCCCGTCCGCATGAGCAGCTCGCCGATCGCGATGGCGAGATCGACCGGATCGATGCTGTGCTCGCCCGGCACCAGCGGCCGGCCCGCCTCGTCATGCTTGCCGAGCAGCCGTGGACGCTCAGCCTCGGGCAGGTCGTAGAGCAGACGGGCCACCTGCGGCTCCATGAAAGCCGCCTTCTCTTCCACGACGAGCAGGCTCTCGTGACCGCGCGCGAATTCACGCAGCCGCCGCGGCTCCAGCGGCCAGATGAGGCCCGCCTTGTACACCCGCGGTCCCAGTTCATCGGCGCGCGCCGCATCGATCCCCAGACTGTCGAGCGCCTGGCGCACGTCGAGGTAGGCTTTACCGGCGGTCACGATGCCCAGCCTGCGCCGGGACGAATCGAGCACCACCCGGTCGAGTCCGTTGGCGTAGGCGTACGCCTGCGCCGCCGGCAGGCGATGCCTGAACAGCATGCTCTCGTCCGCGATGCGGTCGGCCATGTAGCCCGGCCGGGCATTCAGCCCACCCTCGGGCATCGAGAATTCGCTCGGGATCACGAACTGCAGGCGTTGCGGATCCACTTCCGCCGTCGCCGTCATCTCGACCGTCTCGTTCACGGTCTTGAAGCCGGTCCAGGCACCGCTGTAGCGCGACATGGCCCAGCCGTGCAGGCCGAAATCGAGGATCTCCTGCACGTTCGACGGATAGAGGGTCGGGATACCGAGTGCCGCAAGCACCGGCTCGCTGTGGTTGCAGATGGTCGAGGACTTGCCCGGGTGATCGTCGCCCGCGACCACCAGCACGCCGCCGTGCTTCGCCGCCCCACCGCGGGAGCCGTGCTTCAGTACGTCGCCGGAACGATCGACGCCCGGTCCCTTGCCGTACCAGATCGAGAACACGCCGTCGTATTTCGCGCCCGGGAAGAAGCCGACCTGCTGGGTGCCCCAGACCGCTGTCGCGGCGAGGTCTTCGTTGACGCCCGGCCGGAACACGACATGCGACTGCTCGAGCAGCTTGCGGGCCTTCCACAGGCCGAAGTCGAAGGTGCCCAGCGGTGATCCGCGGTAACCGGAGATGAAACCCGCGGTATTGAGACCGGCAGCTACGTCACGCGCGCGCTGCACGATGGGCAGGCGCACGAGGGCCTGCGTGCCGGTGAGGTAGATGCGACCCGAAGGCTCGAGGTACTTGTCGTCGAGGCTGACTTCGCGAAGGACGGCTGCCATCTGTTTCTCCGTCAACTCTGTCGATGCGTCGTCGCGGTCCGACGCGCTGCGACATCCCCCGGGCATGCCCTGCGGACTGGCATGCGTTCCCCTGTCCACGCGCTGGCCGCCGCGTGGGACTGCTGGCGCCAGCCCCCCGTTCTCGCAGGACGGGAATTCCTCCGGTGCCTGCGGCCAATGATGCCGGTTCCGCGTGGTCCGATATTTGACAGATCGCGCCATGGGCTTGATATTTCACGCCATCGCAGCGAGGAACCAGGCATGATCCGCAGCACCCTGCTCCTGGGCTACTCCGAGCTGACCCGATCGCTGGGCGCGCATCCGCAGCGCCTGCTGCGCTCATGCGGGATCAATCCACGCTGTGAGACCGACCAGGACAGCTACATCAGTTTCGCGTCCCTGTGCGACCTGCTCGAATGCACTGCTGAAGCGACCGCCTGCGAGACGTTTGGACTCCGCCTGTCGGAAGTCCAGGGCGTGGCCAGCCTCGGCCCGCTCGGCTTCGCGATGCAGAACAGCGCCACGCTGCGCGACGCCGTTGGTGAGTGGCGCCGGTTCCAGGACGTCCACATGCAGGGCGCCCATAGCGAACTCAGGCCGGCCGGCCCAATGCTGCGGTGGGTCTACCACGTGGACGAACCCGGGCGTCTTGGTGTGCGCCAGAAGGTCGACCAGGCGATCGGGCTGGCGTGCCGGGTGTTTCGTGCGTTGCTCGGTCCGGAGTGGAACCCGATGAGCGTGCACTTCACGCAGCCGGAACCGGCCGATATCAGCGACTACCGGCGCGTGTTTCGCGCGCCGGTGCTGTTCGGCCAGGATGCCGACTTCATCGCTCTGCCGCGCGACCTGCTCGCGCGCCGTATCGAGCGCTCCAACCCGGATTTGCGGCGCCTGCTCGACCGCTACCTCATGGAGATGAAGGCGGGGGCCAGAGAGGAAATCGAGGATCGGGTCCGCAAGGCAATTCGCGGCAGCCTGTCGTGGCAGGACTGCTCGATCGAGGAAGTCTCCGCATCCCTGTCCGTCGCGCCACGCACACTGCAACGGCAGCTGCAGCAACGCGGCACGAAGTTCTCCCGGTTGCTGGAAGAAGTGCGGATCGACGCGGCCCGGCGTCACCTCACGGAATCGCGGCTGTCCCTGAGCCAGCTCGCGGCCATTCTCGGCTATTCGGAGCTGAGCGCGTTCTCCCGCGCGTTCCACCGCTGGCACGGTCAGTCGCCGCAGCAGTGGCAACGTGCGCGAAACGGGTGAGGCCAGGCTGTATGCTGGCGGGGACTTCCCCGCAGGGGCATCGAGGGTTCGCCGCGTGAGATCAGTACAGATCGACCGATTGTCAGACAGATTCGACCGGGTTCGGGTGGTGGACGCTCCCGTGCCGGTGCCGGGACCCGGTCAGCTGCGGGTCCGCATGCGCCTCAGTCCCGTGAATCCCTCCGACCTGAATTTCATCCGCGGTGACTACACCCGTGCGCTCGAGCGACTGGTCTGGAACCAGGGCCACGAGGATCTCTGCTACGACCCGGATCGCAGGCAGCCGAGCCCAAGGCCACCCTATTCTCTCGGCGGAGAGGGCGTGGGTATCGTCGATGCGTGCGGCCCCGGTGTTCCGCCGGCCGCGTTCGAGGGCCGCCGCGTCGCACTGGTTGCCGGACCGCCGATGGGCGCATGGCAGGACTACACCATCGTCGCGGCGCAACGGGCCCTAGCGGTTCCGGAACCGGTCAGCGACGAGACCGCGGCCATGTTCATCGTCAACCCGCTGGCCGCCTATGCGATGGTCCACGAAGTCCTGCAGGTCCGCCCGGACACGTGGCTGATGCAGGACGCGGCAGGCTCGGCGTTGGCCAGGATGGTCATACGCATGAGCAAGCTGGGCGGGTTCCGCACCATCAATCTGGTCCGCAGCAGGACACATCACGCGGCCCTCGCGGCGCTCGGCGCAGACATCGTCGTGGACGCGGATTCAGAGAACGTCGTCGACGCGGTGGCGCGCGCGACCGGCGGTCGCGGCGTCGAATACGCCCTGGACTGCATCGGCGGTGAACTCGCCGGCGAGATGCTCCGCTGCCTCACGCTCGGCGGGCACATGGTGGTCTACGGCACGCTCGCCGACCGCCCGATCGTCCTGCCCTCGCGCGACATGATGATGCCGGTGACGAAGCTGAGCGGTTTCTTCGCCTTGAACTGGCTGGCGCTTCAGCCGCCGGAGCGGCTCCCGGGAATCTTCGGGGCGATGGGCCAGCTCGCGATGCAGGGCGTATTCGATTCGCCGGTCGATGCGACCTTCCCGCTCGAACGCGTGCGGGAGGCGATCGAGGCCTCCCTGGTCAAGGGACGCGCCGGCAAGATCCTGCTCAGGATCAGCGACTGAGGGACTCGCGAAGGGCCTCGAGGGCGCGGTCGTCAACCGGCCGCCTCGATGGACGGCTTGACCTGCGGCCGATGGACCGCGCCGCGGCCAGAGGGAGGTGCAGCGTGCGACTTGAATTCGCCGTGGACGCGACCGCCGCTGCGCGGCTCGCAGCGGACGAGATCGGTGCCGCGTGCCGCGAAGCCGTGGCCGCGCGCGGCCGGGCCCTGCTGGCCGTGAGCGGCGGTGAGACACCGTGGCTCATGCTCCGTGAGCTCCGTACGTTCGCCTTGCCGTGGTCGAATGTCTTCGTTGCACAGG
>JAGOXN010000280.1 GCA_018059685.1 Steroidobacteraceae bacterium
GTGATCGAGCAGGACGGGATCTGCCGCCGCGAGCGCCGGTGGCGCCGCGGCTCCGGCCAGGCAGTAAACGCCCGCCAGGTTTCCGCCACGACGCAGCGGCAGCATCAGGAGGTGGCGCAGTCCCTGGACACCGGGAAACAGCAGCGCGTGGTCCGCGGCCTGGAAATCGCCCCGCCACGGCCCGTGCAGCGCGACGAACTGCGGCGCCAGGCCGGCGAGGCCATCGACGAAGGCGAAGGGTGCGGCCGCGGCGTCGGCGGCCTGCTGCCCGGAGACCAGGTGCCTCAGTTCGAAGGTCGGGTCCGCCAGTAACAGCGCGACGCGGCAGTCGCCTCCACCCGGCGGCGCGGCGCAGGCCTCGAGCCATTCCGCCACGGACTCGCTCGCGAGGAGCGCGCGCTCCCACGCCAGGACCTGCAACAGCGCTGCGTCGCTCATCCGGACGGCTGCTCGCGTGCCGCCCGCCGCACCTGCAGGTACTCGTAGCCGCGGCGCATCATATCGATGAAGCCCTGCGGGTCGCGTTCGTGGACCGAGCGACAGATGCGGTCCACCGCCACGCGGAGCGCGTTCAGGGATTCCTCGCCGTAGGCGTTGAGACTCTGGATCTCGAAGTACATGGCCGGGTTGTCGCCTGCGACGCGCGTCGCGACCTCGAGCTGGGCGTCGAAAGTCGTGCTCGACATGCGCGCGAGCCGCGGTGCGGCCTCGCCGCTCTCGGCGAGCGCGGTGAAGAATGCGACGTTGAGCGCGTGCGAGAGGCCGAGGACGAAAGCGATGAGGCGATCGTGCTCGTCGAGCCCCATGACCACGAGGTCCGCCATGGTCGAGGCAAACAGGGCGCGCGCGTCTTCGAGCGCCCCGGCATCGCCCAGGTCGATGAAGATGACGTGGCGGCCCGACAGCAGCTCGGTGTCGGGACCGAACATCGGGTGTACCGAAGTGACCCGCACGCCTGCCGCGCGCAGCGCCTCAAGTCCGTCGCGCAGCGGCGTCTTGAGCGAACCGATGTCGAACACCACCCCCGGCGGCCTGCGCTCGGCGAGCGCGGCGAGCACCTCGTTCGCGACCTGCATGGGCGTGGCGACCACGATGATGTCGTGGGCGAGGTCCGTCTGCCGCCAGTCTTCGACCGAGTCGTAGCCCTGCACGGCTCCGGCCGGGTCGGCCACCGTCACCCGGAAACCCTGCGACGCCAGGAAATCCGCCATCCAGCGACCCATCTTGCCGCGGCCGCCAATGACCAGCGCCCGCCGTCCCGAGCCCTTGCCCTGCGCGATGACCCGGGCCTGTTCCTGCGTGGTGAGCGAACCGCGGATCAGCGCCTGCAGGATCGACTCCGCGAGCGTGGGCGAAACGCCGAGCGTTTCGGCTTCGCGCCGCGCGCGCAGCAGGACCTCGCGCTCGCGGGCAAAGTCGCGGGTGGACTGGCCGGTCGCGCGTTTCACCGCGTCGATTTCCCGGCCGATGGCCTGGCGTTCGGCCACGAGGCGGAGCAGGTCGCGGTCGAGCACGTCGAGCCGGGCGCGCAGGTCGTCGAGGGATTTCATCGATCACGGGGCTGGCGGAGACCGGTTTCTTTTACCGGGCCCGTGGCGGCCCTGCAAGCGCAGGCCTGCGCCTGCGTCGGCCTTTCCTTGACCCGCAGACCGCTCGGGCATAATCGCGGCCACGACCGCTCCACGAACGCGACGATGCCGCTCACCCGATCCCTGCCGGGCACCCTGCCCTCCGATCCCATGCCCCTCTTCGAGCAGTGGTTCCTCGAAGCACGCACGGACGCAGGGCTGCGCAATCCGGATGCGATGGTCGTCGCGACGTCGACGCCTGACGGCCGGCCGTCGGCCCGCGTGGTGCTCTGCAAGGCGCTCGTCGTCGACCCCGGTTACATCGTGTTCTACACCAACTACGACAGCCGCAAGGGCCACGAGCTCGACGCCAATGCGCGCGCGAGCGCAGTGTTCCATTGGGACGCCCTCGGTCGGCAGGCACGCCTCGAAGGCATGGTCGCCCGGTCACCCGCCGAAGAGAGCGACGCCTACTTCGCGAGCCGCGCGCTCGACAGCCGCATCGGCGCCTGGGCCAGCCTGCAGAGCCAGCCGCTCGACTCGCGCAGGACGCTGCTCAAGCGAGTCGCCACTGAAGCTGCCCGCTTCGGCATGTCGGTGCCCCGCCCGCCGCATTGGGGCGGATTCCGCTTGTGGCCGGAAGCGGTCGAGCTGTGGAGCGAGGGGGCGTTTCGCGTCCACGACCGCGCGCGCTGGACCCGCGCAGTGGAGCCCGACGGCCCGGCCGGTTTCCGCGCGGGCCCGTGGCGGGCCACCCGTCTCTACCCTTAAGCGCGTGGCCCGGCGCACGTTCTTCGGCACGTTGCGGCTCGCGATCCTGCTCGCGATCCTGCTCGCCGTCGTGCTCAACACCTGGCTCGACCGGCGCCGCAGCACCGACTGGGACACGCCGCTGCGCGTGACGGTCTATCCGCTTGCGCTCGCGGACGACGCGGACGTGAAGCTCTACGTCGCGGGCCTCGAGGCGGCGGATTTCGAGGATGCCGTCGCGTTCGTCGCGCGCGAGGCCGCGCGGCATGGCGTGGGGATCACTGAACCGGTGCGCATCAGGATATCCCGTGCAACCACGCGGCCGCCGCCGGCCGCGCCGGTCGATCCCGGGCCCTTCGGCGTCGCCCGATGGAGCCTCGGCTTCCGCTACTGGGCGTGGCGCGTGGCGGCGAACGATCCGTTGCCGACGCCGGACGTGCAGGTATTCGCCCTGTACCACCCGGCCCGGGACGGCACGGCCCTGCCCGACTCGCTCGGGCTCAGCAAGGGACTGATGGCGGTGACGCACCTCTTCGCCGGGACGGACGCCGCGGCCAGCAACCAGGTCGTGCTCGTGCACGAGCTGCTGCACACGCTCGGCGCCACCGACAAGTACGACCTTGCCACGGGCCAGCCGCGCGCACCCGAGGGCCTTGGCGACCCCGGGCAGGATCCGCTCTACCCCCAGGCAAGCGGCGAGATCATGGCCGGACGCATCGCGACTTCGGCCGCGACCGCGGAGATTCCCGAGCGGCTCAGGCAGATGGTCGTGGGTCCCGCCACCGCGCGCGAGATCGGTTGGCTGCGATGAACGCAGGCGCCACCACGACCTCGCTCGAGTGCCGGCGCCTGTCCGCGGGCGTACCGGGCCGCACGCTCGTCGCGGACCTGTCGGCGTCATTCCGCGCCGGCTCCGTGATCGCCGTGCTCGGGCGCAATGGCGCAGGCAAGAGCACGCTGCTGCACGTGCTCGCCGGCCTGCGCGCCCCGATCGCGGGCGAAGCACGCCTGCTTGGGCGGCCGGTTGCGCAATGGCCGCGGCGGGAGTTCGCGCGCCACGTGGGGCTGCTGCCGCAGGATGCCGAAGATCCGTTCCCGGGCACAACGCTCGAAACCGCGCTCGTCGGGCGTCACCCGCACATCGTGTTCTGGCAGTGGGAAGGCGACGAGGACCGGGCGATCGCGCGCCGCTGCCTCGCGGCCATGGACCTCGAGGGTCTCGACGAACGCGACGTCGGCACCCTCTCGGGCGGCGAGCGTCGCCGTCTCGCGATCGCGACCGTGCTCGCGCAGGATCCGCGCACCTTCCTGCTCGACGAGCCCGTGCAGCAGCTCGACCCGCGACACGAGCTGCAGGTGCTGCGGCATTTCCGGGCGCTGGCGGACACTGGCCGCACGGTGATCATGAGCCTGCACGACGTGGGCCTGGCCGCGCGCTTCGCGGACGAGGCGCTGCTGCTCCACGGCGACGGCCGCTGGCTGCACGGGCTGGTGGCCGACACCCTGAACGCCGCGACGGTCGAGGCCCTCTACGGCATCGCCGTCCGCGAACTCGACTGGGACGGAGGACGCACCTTCGTCCCCGCCTGATTCCCGGCACGGAATGGACCGCGCGGCCTGTCCTCGTCGTTGCCGGTCGACCTCACTGCGCCGCGGTCGGCTGCCACCGGTACGGGTTCAGCCGACCGCAATGCGCGCCGCGTTCTTCGCGAGCCATGCCGCGAACGACTGCAGCTCGGGGTTCAGCTCGCGCGACAACTCGACACTGCGCGCGCCGCAGAACTCGGCGTTGAAATCGTGCTTGAACTGGAACATGTTGCCGAGGTCCTCGGCGCCCGGGAAGCCG
>JAGOXN010000045.1 GCA_018059685.1 Steroidobacteraceae bacterium
GGCTACCAGTCTGAGGCGTTCATCCATCGGTTTACACTCTTTCCAGGGCATCGGGGTGCTCCCCAAATGCCGAATGGTGTAAACCATGATTCCGGAATGCTGTGTAAGCTATCTCTCGCTAAGCTCACCAGTCGTTGACCTGTATGGACATGTGCCGCGGGTCGGCGAGACAAGTCCGGGCACCCGAGCTTGTCGTTGTATGTCCGCTGACGGCCATTACGACTTGGAAGGGACCCTCGGGGCCCTTCGCTGTTCATGGCGGTCTTGCCGGCATGTAATCGAACGATTACACTTCTTGCGTGTACGTCATCAAGACCTTGCCCGAGTTCGATGTCTGGCTGAAAGGTCTAGGCGACAAGACAGCCCAGCGTCGCTTGGTCGCGCGTCTTCGCAAGGCATCTCTCGGCAACTTGGGTGACGTGAGGGCTGTCGGCAAGGGCGTCGTCGAGATGCGTGAGCACTTCGGTCCCGGCTGGCGCATGTACTTCACCTTACGTGGTACTCAATTGGTCGTGATGCCCGGCGGCGGCGCCAAGTCGTCGCAACGAGCGGACATCGCTACGGCGCAACGACGCGCCGCGATGATCGAGGAGTGATGGTCATGAAACGCAAGAAGATCAAGGCGAGCGGTCTTCCGGAGTTCGATCCGGCGGAATACCTGGACAGCGACGAGGCGGTCGCCGATTACCTCACGGCGGTGCTTTCCGAGAACGACTCGGCGCTGCTGGCGGCAGCGCTCGGAGACATCGCACGCGCGAGAGGCATGAGTGACATCGCGAAGTCGACCGGGCTCGCACGTGAGGCTCTGTACAAGGCGCTACGACCTGGTGCCCAGCCCAGATTCGACACCGTGTCGCGCGTCTGCGCTGCACTCGGCGTGCGGCTGGTCGCTGAACCCGCATCCTGAGTCAATCCGGATCGCCGGGCGGTCGCGATTGTCAAAGCGGTCATTCGCGAACCGCCGAGTTCGGCCACCGGCCAGTCGGCCTCGTCGCCAGGCTTCCCGGAAGCAGACGGTCATCGACCGCTTCGCAGAGACTGAAACCAAGGTTGAACCTGCGGTTCCGAGGTAGTACATTCTGACTACCCGCGGGAGAGTCTTGCCGTGTCCGCAACCAGTCTGAAGCTTCCAGACGACCTCAAGCGTCGCATTGCCAGGCTCGCCGCCAGCAGCGGGCAGACGCCCCACGCGTTCATGGTCGATGCACTGGCGCGCGAGGCGGAGCGGTCGGAGTTGCGTCAGCGATTCGCTGCCGAGGCGGCCGAGTCGGAACGCGAGGCGCTCAGCAGTGGCAAGGCCCATTCCCTGGACGCGACATTCGACTACCTTGCCGAGAGGATTGCTGGCAAGAACCCGCGACGTCCACGGGCTCGTTCGTGGCGCGCGTCGAAGTAAGCCCCCGGGCGCTGCGAGACCTGGAGCGGCTGTTCGATTTCGTCGCTGCAACGGACCCCACGCGGGCGTTGGCGCAGCTCTCGAGCATACGGGCAGCATTTGAGGTGCTTGCGGATCACCCGCTACTGGGGCGAGTCGCGGAAGAGGGTCGGCGCGAACTCGTGCTGTCTCGTGGCAAGTACGGCTACGTCGCCAAGTATCGCTGGTTGCCTGCCGAGGACGTCGTGCTGATCCTGGCAGTCAGGCATCAGCGCGAAGCGGGATACACCGAAGAGCAGTAGTGGCGGACAGTCGCGTAGCGCGAGAATCGGCCAAGCGGCCGGTCGCGCGAATCGGGATCCCTGGCTGGAATACAGCCTCAGCATGCGAAGCGACCGAGGATGCAACTGGCCGCCCTCGACTCGGCGCAGGTCATCGATGACATGGACATCGCCGGATTCCGCCTGCACCCGCTGAAGGGCGCTGACCGCGGACGGTGGTCGATCTGGGTCAACGGCAACTGGCGGCTGACCTTCGAATTTCGCGACGGGCAGGCGTACGTGCTCGACTACGAGGACTACCACTGATGGCCATGCACAATCCTCCGCATCCGGGCGAGTTCATCACTGAGGTGTACTTGGTACCCAATGGACTGAGCGGCCGCGAACTGGCTGCCAAGCTGGGGGTCGCGCCCTCGACTCTGAATCGGGTGCTGACCGGCGCCAGTGGCGTCAGCCCGGAGATGGCGTTGCGGTTGTCGAAGTGCCTCGGCCGTTCGCCGGAGAGTTGGCTGGCGATGCAGTACAGCCATGATCTCTGGCGCGCAAAGCAGCAGGTGGACCTGAGCCGCGTTGCCAAGGCTCGCCTCACGGCTGCCTGATGCGCGACCGCTCTGCCAATCGCACGTCAATGCGGCGTGGCTGATTGGTGCGGAGCGCTTGCCTTGGCCTCGATACCCATACGATCATTCATCGCGGATGCCGGTGCCTGGTGCGTGTTCGCAGAAGTCCTGGCGCAATGAATCTCGCACGGGCCGCATGCCAGCGGCTGGCTCCGACCGGCCCTTCGTGGCACCCGACGTTCAACCACTGCCTTCGGACGCGGATCACTCATGACGATCCAGATCTACGGTCATCCCTTTGCTTCCTTTGCCTGGAAGGTGTTCATCGCTGCGTACGAACGGGACGTGCCGTTTGAGTTCTGCATGGTCGATCCCGAGCATGCAGTCAATTCGGCTCGCATGGCTCAACTGTCCCCGACGGGACAGTTTCCGGCCCTCGTCGATGGTGATCGCCATGTCACGCAATCCAACTCGGTCATCGAGTATCTCGACCGATTCGGTGACGCTGCACCCATGATTCCCATCGATCGGGATGCTGCGCTCAACGCCCGCATGCTGGCCTGCATATTCGACTCGTACGTATCAGTCCCTGTTCAGCAGATCGTCGGCGAGGCACTGCGCCCGAAGGACCGCCAGGACCCGGATCGCGTCGCAGAGGCCAAGGCGAGGCTCGATCGGTCGTATGGGTGGCTGTCCGGGCGCATCGGTGCAAGCTGGGCGAGCGGGGCCCGCTTCAGTATCGCTGATTGTGCAGCAGCGCCAGCCCTGTTCTACGCCGACTGGGTACATCCAATTCCATCTGGCGCGCTCAAGGCCTATCGCACCCGAGTGCTGCGACGTCCTGCAGTGGCGCGCGTCGTGGACGAGGCGCGTCCCTATCGTTCCTTGTTTCCGCTTGGTGCGCCGGACCGCGATTGATGCGGCGAACGGATCACTGGATCGACCGCCTGAACCGTGCGGTGCCAACGCCAGGCGACTTCGCGTGCGGCACGCGGAGCAGCGAGGCGCGACGGAAGGTGATCGCCGGCACCGTCAACGTCCAGGGCTCGCTGCACGTCGAGGTGAAGGGTACCGCGGAGGAGACCGCGCTCGCGGGCATCATGCGACTGGTCGAGCCGGAAGTCAGGGACGCGCACGGTCGGTTCGCATCGCGTGGTGAAAGTCAGCGCGGCCGAGGGGGTCGGCGACAGCGAGGGACTTCGCCTGGCCGCGGCCACCGCGGCCGCCATCCGTCCCGAATTCTTCGATGCCGTCGAGCGGTATGAACGAACCTGAATCTTCCTGCCCGTCGAAGCAGTCCACCGGATGCTTTCTCGAGCCGAGGACGAGCATGGGAGGGATCAGGCTGGAGGCTTTCAGTGACTGCAAGCGGGTGACGGGCGGCATCACCTGCTCTCGGACAGGTACGTTGCCTGGCGTGCAGCGAGCCGCCATCCTCGTGGTTCATGCACCCATACGTGAAGATACCGCGAGTGCAGCGTCGCGTCCTTGCCCTTGATGGGTGCCTCGACATGCAGCAGGCCCGTCACCACGGCCACGTCGTCGTAGGTGCGGATGGCGACCTGGTCGCGAGTCGCCCGCTTGACGACTACCGCGCCGGATTTCATGTAGTCGATGAATGCAGCCTTGGTCAGCGAGGTGCCGGCTGCGGTGTTGTAGAAGAAATCGTCCGCGAGGAGCATATCGAGTTCCTGCCAGTGGCCCCCGACCAGGGCCTGGAACAGTTGCTCGTCAACGTGGTGCAACTGGTCCTCGCCCGGCCCGGCAAACGCGGCAACGGACAGGAGCAACAGGGCGGGAATCGTGATTCGCAGGCGTTTTATCATGAGCACACCAACTTTCTCCGGGTCCATGTTCGCTGTTGAATCGCCGCTGCGGGATCGGAGTCCGATGCTGGATTCGGCGACACACAGGGCTGACTGAGGAATACCAATGAGCAAGTCACTGCAGGATCGGGTCGTCATCGTCACCGGGGCCGGGAGCGGTATCGGCCGGGCCAGTGCGCTGGCATTCGCGCGAGCCGGGGCCGTCGTCGTCGCGAGCGACGTGAACGAGGATACCGTGGCTGAAACGGCCGGGATGGTAGAACGTGCGGGCGGCCGGGCGGTGCCGAATCGCACCGACGTCTGCGATGCGGGCCAGGTCGGGGATCTGGTCGGCGCCGCAGTGAAGCAGTTCGGCCGGCTCGACGTGTTCTTCGCGAATGCTGGCGGCCAGACACCGCAGCCGACGCTGGAGACGACTCCGGACGACTTCCGACGGACCGTCGAGCTGAACCTGCACTCCGTCTACTACGCGGCGTACGCTGCGTTGCCCGTGATGCTCGAGCGTCGCCGTGGCGTGATCCTGGCCACCACCTCCGGGGCGGGCCTCAACGCCGTGCCCGGCCTGATTGCCTATGGTGCCGCCAAGGCGGGCATCATCAGCCTCGTGCGCAACATTGCCGTGGAGTTCGGGGCGAGGGGGATTCGCGCCAATGCGATCGCGCCCGGGGCGATGGACACGCCGCCACTGCGCAGCTACATCGGGTCCCTGCCCGGTGGCGCGGACGGCTACATCGGAGAGATGCCCTCCGGTCGTCTCGGCACGCCTGAGGAGATCGCGCAGGTCGCCGTCTTCCTCGCCAGCGACGAAGCGAGTTACGTCAACGGTACATGCCTGCCGGTGGACGGCGGAACCTCCGCGCTGCTCGCCCAGCCATCAGGCAGGCCTGCGCCCGGCACGCAAGGACGTTGACGCGGCGCGGGTGGCCGGCCTGCTGGAGGTCGCGACCCATGGGGCCGGCCAGTGGAAGTGTCGATGCACGCCGCAGGTGACCGGCTGCCGGCCGGGACCTGCGATCACTCGGGCGTAAGCCTGCGTCCCTCGATCTCGAGGTCACGGTAGGGTTCGAAGCTGGCGTCGTTCGTGAGGACATAGGTGCCGTCGGCGAGGCGCCAGGCGTTGTCGTACAGGTGCGAGAGTTCGACGGTTCCGCCCGCGGCATCGGGATCGTGGTAGGTCTCGACCCCGCGGATCGCCTCGCCGAATTCGCGTGCACGCCGGTCGGCGCTCTCCTGGTACGAGGCCCATGCATCCTGCCGGATGCGGGCGATCTCGGCATTGGAGCGCGAGATGATCTCGCTGCGCTTGCGCGACTCCTCGAGCGCGACCTGGCCGATGCGCGCATTGTGGCCGGCGATCAGCTGCTCCCAGCGTGGATTCATCTTGATCGAGCGGCGGACCGCCTCGAAGTAGCCGAGGTCGAGCTGGCCATTGGGCGCTGTGACGCCGTAGGCATGCAGGGCCGTGCCATTCAGGGCCTCCATGGGTCCCGTGCCAAAGTCGCTGCGCGTGTGGTTGAACACGACCGCCGCGGCGAGCGAACCGCGCATGTCACGGCCGTCTTCGTTGAACGCGAACAGGATTTCACCCGCCTCGACCCACATGCGCACCTGACCGGCCGGCATCGGCGTGACCGAGTCCGCTACGCCGAGCGACTGGCGCACGTCCTCGCGGACACGATAGTCGAGTGGTCGTGCACCGGGCTTCCAGCGCGCCAGGAGTGCCTCGATGTATTGGCGCACGTTCGTGTAGGGCGCCTGCATGCAGCCGGGCGTGTGCGGGCCCGCGCCGTAGTTGTTCATGCTCCAGCCGGTCTGCGGGAGGATGACGATGCTGGCGCTGCCGTCCGGCGCGCTTGCCTGCCAGTTGATGGCATAGCCATTCGTGCACAGGTACTGGCTGCCCCATTCCAGGCCGCCCTGGGTGTGCCAGCCGTGGGGAATGAAGAGTGTCACGGCGCCGATCGGTTGGGCGAAACCGTGGGCATCGACGATGACCGCCGGGTCGAAGCGCAGCATCTGGCGCGATCCGTCACGCGGCCGTTCGGCCTGCTGCACGCTGGCGCCGGAAGGCGCGACGGGCGCTGCATTCGACCCGGGCCCCGCTCCTGCATCCGGGCGCGAGCAGGCGGCCAGGCACGCAATCGCGACGAGCCTCGTGATGTGGCGCATGCGTGCTCCAGGCGTCGGTGCCCCCGACGGCGCAAGGTTACGGCAGGGTCGTCCACCGGGCAAACCCGGACACGGGGTTCCTCGTGCTGCGGGCGCGCCTCACCGTGGCGCGGTCTTCCGCTGACCCCACCGCTGCAGCAGTCCGCCTGCCCCCGCGCTCCCGATCAGGCACCAGGCGAGCGCCGGGCCGAGACCCGGGCCAAATCGTGCAAGCACCGGGCTCAGCAGCGGCAGCGTCAATGGAAACAACAATCCGAGCAGCAGCGCCGCACGCCCGGGCGTCGAGTGCGCCTGCGCGCGGGGCCGCAGCGCGAGCTGCCCGGCGGCGAAGCCGAGCGCACACAACAGGGCCGGGACCAGGTTGATGACGAGTACCCAGTGAAACGATCCGAGCTTGCCGAGGGCAGCTCCGCGGCCCGCCAGGACATACTGCGCGAGCGCCGCCCAGGCCGTCAGCGCGGACCAGACTCCGAGCGCGTACCCGCCTGCGCGGCGCAACGTCGACGCTGCCATCCGAACCACCGACCGTCCCCGGCGAGGACCCGTGGTCACTGTAGGCCGGCATCGCCCAACAGGCCAGTGTGGGGGACGCCGGGACGGCGTAACCTTCGCAGATCCCGCCCTGCAGGGCACCGCCCCGGCCATTGGAGTACACGCACGGAGGTCGTACTGGTGAAGATGCGCGTGTTGCAGATCAATGGCCGGAACCGGCTCGCCCCCGGGATTCGTTCCGGGGTGGGTGGTTATCAGGCGGGACCGCCGTGAACGCGCCGGCCTCCGACGCCCTGGTGCTGTTCGGTGCCACCGGCGATCTCGCCTATCGCAAGATCTATCCGGCGCTGCAGGCCATGGTCCGGCGCGGCAGTCTCGATGTGCCGGTGATCGGCGTGGCACGTTCCGGCTGGACACTCGAGCAGCTGCGCGAGCGCGTGCACGCCAGCCTCCGCGAGCACGGCCAGAGTGGTGATGACGCGGCCGGCGAGCGTCTGGTCGCGCTGCTGCGCTATGTCGACGGCGATTATCGCGAGGCCGCGACGCACCAGCGCCTGCGCGCCGCACTGGGTGCCGCGCAACAGCCGCTGCACTACCTGGCCGTGCCGCCGAGCCTGTTTCCCTCGGTCGTCGACGGTCTCGGGGAATCGGGCAGCGCCACGAACGCGCGCGTGGTGGTCGAGAAGCCGTTCGGGCGCGACCTGGCCTCGGCGCGGGCGCTGAACCGCGCATTGCACCGCAGCTTCGCCGAATCCGCGGTGTTCCGCATCGATCACTACCTCGGCAAGGAGGCCGTGCAGAACCTGCTCTACTTCCGCTTCGCCAACGCCTTCCTCGAGCCGGTGTGGAACCGCAACTACGTGAAGAGCATCCAGATCACGATGGCCGAGGAACTCGGCGTGCAGGGGCGCGGACGCTTCTACGAGGAGGTGGGCGCGCTGCGCGACGTGGTCCAGAATCACCTGCTGCAGGTGCTCGCGCACCTCGTGATGGAACCTCCGGTGGGCGGCAGTTCCGAGGCGCTGCGCGACGAGAAGGTCAAGGTGTTCAGGGGTATCCGTCCGCTGGCTGCAGCGAAACTGGTGCGCGGCCAGTACGATGGCTATCGCGCGGAGGACGGCGTGGCGCCCGATTCCAGGGTCGAGACGTACGCCGCGCTGCAGTTGCACCTCGATTCCTGGCGCTGGGCGGGAGTGCCGATCTTCATTCGTGCCGGCAAGCGGCTGGGAACCACGGTCACCGAGGTGCTCGTGCAGCTCCAGCATCCTCCGCAGCAGGTGTTCGGTGAGGCGGCGGCGGCAGGCTCCAACTATTTCCGCTTCAGGCTCGGTCCCGATCGCGTCGCGATCGCGATCGGGGCCTCCACCAAGCAGGCCGGGGCCACGATGGCTGGCGAGCCGGTCGAACTCTACGTCTGCAATGATCGGGGCCCGGAGATGAGTGCCTACGAGCGCCTCATCGGCGACGCGCTCAAGGGCGATCCGACGCTGTTCGCGCGCGAGGACGGTGTCGAAGCCGCCTGGGGCATCGTCGATCCGGTCCTGGGCCTGCCGCTTCCGGTGCAGCCGTATCGGCCGGGCAGCTGGGGTCCGCAGGAGGCCGACGCGCTCACCGCGGCCTGCGGCGGTTGGCATCGTCCCGGCAAGGGGTAGGCCATGCGTACGGAGCCGCGGCGCGGAACGGCGCGATCGCGCGTGGAGCGGGGCCGCCGACACGGTCAGCGGTCCGCGCCTGCCCCTGGCGCCCGCGGCCGCATGAAGGTCCTCGTCATCGATGTCGGCGGCAGCCACGTGAAGTGCCTCGTCACCGGCAGGGCGAGACCACGCGCGTTCGTCTCGGGGCCGACGCTGACGGCGGCCGGGATGGTCGAGGGCGTGCGTGCGATCACGGGCGACTGGCGCTTTGATGCGGTGTCCATCGGCTTTCCCGGACCGGTGATGCATGGTTCGCCGCTGCGCGAGCCGCACAACCTCGGCGGGGGCTGGGTCGGCTTCGATTTCGCGGGCGCGTTCGCGCGGCCGGTCAGGGTCGTCAACGATGCGGCGATGCAGGCGCTCGGCAGCTACCAGGGCGGTCGCATGCTGTTCCTGGGTCTCGGCACCGGGCTGGGCTCGGCGCTGATCGTCGAAGGAGAGATCGAGGCCATGGAACTGGCGCACCTGCCCTACAAGAAGGGGCGTACCTACGAGGACTACGTCGGTGCGCACGGACTCGAGCGGCTCGGCAGGAAGAAGTGGCGCAAGGCCGTGCTCGACGTGGTCGAGTCCTTGAACGCTGCCCTCCGACCCGACTACGTGGTGCTCGGCGGGGGTAACGCGCGCAAGCTCGACGAGTTGCCCGGGTACGTGCGCCGCGGCGACAACGCCAACGCCTTCCTCGGCGGGTTCCGCCTGTGGCAAGAACCGGGTGCGCGCACGGCGAGTCGGCCTGGGCGGCGGCCATGACCACGAGCGTCGACGGTACCGGGCCAGCGCCCGGCGGCCCGGGCATCGCGCCGACCTGGACCAGCAGCGCGAAGGACCTGGTCGGCGCGTCCCTCGGGCCTGCTCGCCTGTGGTTCACGGTCGGCTTCGGCATCGTCAATGAGGTGTACTACCCGCGCATCGACCTGCCGCAGATCCGCGATCTCGGTTTCATCGTCGCCGACGGCGCGGGCTTCTGGTGCGAGGTCAAGCGCCTCGGCCGCTATGAGCTGGAGACGCCCGCGCCCGGGATTCCTGCGGTGCGCATCGTCCATCGCCACCCGCGCTTCACGCTCGTGCTGCGCATCGTCGGCGATCCATCGCGCGATGTGCTGCTGGTCGAGGTGGAACTGCAGGGCGACGCGGCGCTGCGCCCCTATGCGCTGCTTGCCCCGCACCTCGGCGGTACAGGCTACGGCAATGTTGCCGAAGTCGCCTGCCACGGCGGACGGCGCGTGCTGCGCGCCGGGCAGGCCGGGGACGGACCGTACTGTCTCGCGCTTGCAGCCGTCGATGCGGCCCAGCGCGACGCCCTGGGTCGCGCAAGCGCCGGCCACGTCGGCGCGAGCGACGGCTGGCAGGACTTCGATCGCAACGGCGCGATGCACTGGCAGTACGAGCGCGCCGGCCCGGGAAACGTCGCCCTCATGGGCGAGCTGCCGCGGCGCTGCGTGCTTGCGCTCGCCTTCGGCGCCAGCCCGGAGGGAGCGACGACACTGGCGCTGGGCGCGCTTACGCAACCCTTCGACGTGCCCTGGCAGCGGCAGGTCGACGACTGGACGCGCTGGCACGCGGCGCTCGCGCCGCGGTTGCCCGCGTGGTTCGACGCGCCGCTGCGCACCCAGCTGGCGGTCTCCGCCATGGTGCTGCACGTGCACCAGGACAAGATCCACCCGGGGGCGATCGTGGCGAGCCTGAGCGTGCCGTGGGGCAACAGCCGCGACGAGCGCGGTGGGTACCACCTGGTGTGGCCGCGCGACCTCGTCGAATGTGCGGGTGCGCTGCTGGTGCTCGGCCAGCAGGCCGAGGCGCGCGACGTGCTGCGTTACCTGATCGCCTCGCAACATGCCGATGGCCACTGGAACCAGAACCAGTGGCTCGGCGGCAAGCCGTACTGGCCGGGCGTGCAGCTCGACGAGGCCGCGTTTCCGGTGCTGCTGGCCGCGCTGCTGGCCGAGCGCGACGCGCTCGGCGGCATCGAAGCCGGGGACATGGTGCGGCGCGCGCTCGGCTTCATCGCGCGCACCGGGCCGGCCAGCGACCAGGACCGCTGGGAGGAGGATGCCGGCGTCAATCCGTTCACGCTGGCGGTGTGCATCGCGGCACTGGCGGCAGGTGCCGGGTTCCTCGATGCAGAGGCGCGCGAGTTCGCACTGGCACTGGCGGACGACTGGAATGCGCGTGTCGAAGTCTTCACCGCCGCAACCGGCACGACGCTGGCACGTCGCCTGGGCGTGGGCGGCTACTACGTGCGGGTAGCGCCGGCCGCGGTGCTTGCCGACGCCCAGGCGCTCCATCGAAGCCTGCCGATCAGGAACCGCCTGCAGGAGACGGCGCCTCCCGCCGACGAGCAGGTGTCCACCGACGCGCTGCAACTGGTGCGCTTCGGATTGCGCGCTCCCGACGATGCGCTGGTGCGCGACACGGTTGCCGTGATCGATGCGCTCCTCGCGGTCGAGACGCCGAGCGGGCCGTCCTGGCGCCGCTACAACGGCGACGGCTACGGCGAGCACGAGGACGGCGCACCCTTCGACGGCAGCGGATGCGGGCGCCCGTGGCCGTTGCTCACCGGCGAGCGCGGCCACTATGAACTGGTGGCGGGGCGCGATCCGCTGCCGTACCTGCGGGCAATGGCCGCGATGGCGAGCAGCGGCGGCATGCTGCCCGAGCAGGTCTGGGAT
Source organism: Steroidobacteraceae bacterium (assembly GCA_018059685.1). Lineage (GTDB taxonomy): Bacteria > Pseudomonadota > Gammaproteobacteria > Steroidobacterales > Steroidobacteraceae > RPQJ01. Next base: position 11,067 of record JAGOXN010000045.1, read on the forward strand.
GCGGCGCCGATCCCGGCACGCGGCCTCCTTCCCGGTCGGCCGACCGGGTCGGCCATGCCGCTGGCCTGGGCCCATGCGGAGTACGTCAAGCTGGCACTGTCGTGCGTCGGCGCGCGTCCCTGCGATTGCCCGGCGGCGGTATGGGAGCGCTACCGCGGCGGGCGGCCTGCGCTGCGTGTCGTGTTCTGGTTCGAGCACGCGCCCATGACGCAGGGCGTCGTCGGTGCCGATACGCTGGTGTGCCTGCACGAGCCCGCCATGGTGCACTGGGGTGTCGACGGCTGGCGCGATCCCGCCGATGTGCGCACGCGACCGGTGAGCCTGGGCCTGCATGTCGTGCGCCTGCCCACCGCGGCGTTGCGCGCCGGGCAGCGCATCGACTTCACCTGGCGCTGGCAGGCATCGGGCGAATGGGTCGGCGCCGATCGCCACGTGACACTCGTCGCCGGCTGACTCGCGCCGGACGCCGCGCCGCCATGGATACCCTGGACACCACCTTCATGACCCGCGCACTCGAACTGGCGCGCATCGCCGAAGCGGCCGGCGAGGTGCCGGTGGGCGCCGTGATCGCCAGGGAGGGGAAGATCGTCGCCGAAGGCTGGAACCGGCCGATCTCGATGCGCGACCCGACCGCGCACGCCGAGATCGTCGCGTTGCGGGAGGCGGGCAGGGCACTGGAGACCTATCGACTGTCGGACACGACGCTGTACGTGACGCTCGAACCCTGCCCGATGTGCGCGGGGGCGATGGTGCACGCGCGCGTGCGGCGACTGGTCTTCGCTGCGACCGACCCGAGGGCCGGCGCGGCCGGTACGGTATTCAACATCGTGCAGCATCCGGCACTGAACCACCGAATCGAATGCACGTCGGGCGTCCTCGCCGAGGAGTGCGGCAGCCTGCTCAGGAGGTTCTTCGTCGCCCGGCGCTAATGCGCCGTTGCGACGGCCGGTTCGGCCGCCCCGTGCGGCGTCTCGCCGGTGCCGGCGACCTGGAGGATGTTGAGGTAGACCTTGACGTTGTCGACGTACCGCACGGGTTCCCAGCCGCGCGCATAACCACGGCGCGTGCGCGTGTACCAGCGCTCCTGGCTCAGGAGCGGCAGGCTTTCGCGGACGTCTTCCCAGGCGTCGGGATTTCCGCCGCGCTGCTGCGTCAGGATGCGCGCATCTTCCAGGTGCCCGAGGCCCACGTTGTAGGCTGCCACGGCGAGCCATGTCCGGTCCGGCTCGGATATGCGGCTGGGGATGGCGTCCATCAGCCTCGCGAGGTACTTGGCGCCGCCGAAGATACTCGAGCGCGGGTCGTGCCTGTTCCCGGCGCGCATCATCGCCGCCGTGTCCTCGGTGAGCTGCATCAGCCCGCGCACCCCCGTGAACGAGACCGCCGCGGGATCCCACTTCGATTCCTGGTAGCCCATGGCTGCGAGCAGGCGCCAGTCGACACTGTGTTTCGCGGACGCCTCCTTGAACCACTCCAGGTACTCGGGCAGGCGCGTTTCGATGTGCTCCATGAAGTTCCGCGACAGGAGGTAGTCGAAGCGATCACGCGCTCCGTAATAGCGGTCCAGGATCCTGGGGATGACGCCTTCGGCGCGTGCCGTCACGAAGAACGCGTTGACGCGACCGAGCAGGCTGCGGTCGCGCCCCGCGGTATTCACGACCCAGGAAATGGCGCGCTCGGGGGACAGGTCGAGCGCCACGGCGAGCTCGGGATGGACGGCGCGGTTCAGGGCGAACTCCGTGGAACTCGCCAGCGTGTACTGCACCGTGCCCTTCGACAATTCGTTCAGCAGTTCCTCGGTGTCGGTGTCCGCGCGCTCGACCCAGACGAGGTCGTGGTACCGCAGTCGCAACTCCTGGAGGGTGCGATGGTGCGCACTTCCCGAGGCGACCTCGACCTGGCCGCGCGACGCGGCGCGGATGCTCGCGGGCCGGGTGCCCTGGCGACGATAGACGAGGTGTTCCCGCACGCGCTGGTAACCGGGCCCGAAATGAACGCTCGACGGCAGCGCAATGCCCGTGGACAGGCCTGCGGCCGCCAGGTGGGCCCGGCCGGCAGCGACTTCCGCGACGGCCGCCTCGCGGGTGCGCACCGTATAGAGCCGCAACGGCACGCCGAGGTTCTCGGCGAACAGGCTCGCCAGTTCGTATGCCGGGCCCTCCGGCCCGTGGCTGCCGAGGTAGTAGGCATCGGGGCTGTTGCGCGTCACCACGCGCAGCTCGCCGGCTGCCAGGATCCGTTCGAGCAGGAGCGGCGGCTGCGTGCAGGTGCCGAGGAACAGCGTCGCGACCAGTGCGAGCAGGGCCTTCATCGTTGCTATAGAATACGCGGCCCTCGGAGAGGTACCGAAGCGGTCATAACGGCGCCGACTCGAAATCGGATGGGGGCATAACCGCCCCACGTGGGTTCGAATCCCACCCTCTCCGCCA